>NZ_JALBGX010000125.1:0-19232 GCF_023006465.1 Rhizobium sp. PRIMUS64
GATGGACAACGCCGCCACCGCGCTCGAGTCAGGCGCCGCCCGGCTTGACCTGTTCGTGCGCAGGGCCGACCTGCCACGGATCAACAAATTCACCGGCATCGGCAGCCAGGGCGTGGTGCACGGCTTCGCCGGTCTGCCGGATGACTGGAAGTGGCGCTTTCTCGACTACGCCATGCGCTCGCAGACGCCGCCGCCGCGTCCGAGCGTCTTGCGTGTCAGCGCATTCCCGCAGGCCCATCTCCATCTCGCAAGCCCGATCAACCGGCTGCAACGGGAAGGCGATCATATCGTCGTGACGACGCCGAAAGGCAGCTATCCCGTCGATTTCCTGATCTTCGGCACCGGGTTCAAGGTCGACCTGACGAACCGGCCGGAACTTGGCCCCGTCGCATCGCATATCCGTCTGTGGCGCGACCGCTTTCCCGTGCCCGCGGACATGCGAAACGACGAGCTTGAAACCTCGCCGGACCTCGGCGACGCGTTCGAGTTCCTCGAGGTTGAGCCGGGCGCCTGCCCGGCGCTGGCCCGCATCCACTGCTTCAATTTCCCCGCCACGCTCAGCCATGGCAAGCTCACGGGCGACATTCCCGCAATCAGCGAAGGCGCCGACCGGCTTGCCCGCGGCATCGTCAGGGCGCTGTTCGTCGCCGACCGCGAGCGTCATTTCGCCGATCTCCAGGCGTTCGACACGCCCGAATTGCTCGGAGACGAGTGGAGCGACGACGAGACCACGACGCTTTCCGACCTCTCTGCCGAAAGGACACCGACCCGAAATGCTTGAGCTCAAAGATCTAAAGCTGTCCTACGGCAACACCCAGGTCCTGAACGGCGTCGATCTCTCGGTGAACCGCGGCGACGTGGTGTCGATCATCGGCCCCAGCGGCACCGGCAAGACAACATTGCTGAAGTGCATCAACTATCTGGCAAAGCCCGCCTCCGGCACGATCGCCTTCGATCAGGTCAGGATGGACTACCGGAAGCCGGACAGCACCGCGATACAGGCGATCCGGCTGCGGACAGCGATGGTCTTCCAGCAGTTCAACGTCTTCAAGAACATGACCGTCATTCAGAACGTGATGGATCCGCTCGTCGTCGTGCAGCGCAAGTCGAAGGACGAGGCGCGTTCGATTGCTGTGCAGGAGCTTGAGCGGGTGGGGCTTTCGAACAAGATCGACAGCTACCCGTCCCAGCTTTCTGGCGGCCAGCTGCAGCGAACCGGCATTGCGCGGGCGCTGGCCGTGAAGCCGGATGTGATGCTCTTCGACGAACCGACGTCGTCGCTCGACCCGGAACTGGTCGGCGAGGTCTTGAAGGTGATCAGGGACGTCACGTCATCAGGCATCACCTCGCTCCTCGTCACCCACGAGATGCAGTTCGCAAAGAACATCTCGAACCGCATCGTCTTCATGGATCGGGGCGTTGTCGCCGCTCAAGGCAGCCCTGCCGAGATCTTCGACACGCCCTCCAATCCGCGCCTTGCCCAGTTCCTGAATTCCGAACACTCCATCCAGTAAAGAAAGGATGCCTGACATGCCTTCCATCAAGTCGACTTCCCGCCGCACCTTCGGCCTCGCTGTCGCCGGCGTTGCCTTTGCCCTCGCAACAGCGGGCCTATCGCATGCCGAGGACGTGCGCACCATCAAGATCGCCACCGCTGCCGAATCCAAGCCGCTCTCGTGGGGTGCCATCGGCGTCGAGCCGCAGGGTTACGAGCCCGATGTCCTGAAGGCGATCAACGCCAAGCTGCCCCAGTACAAATTCGAGATGGAGGGGGCAGCCGACATCGCTCAGGAGACCGGCCTTGCGACCGGAAAATACGACATCGCGACCGGCGGCTACTACCGGGCGCCCGCTCGCGAAAAGCAGTTCCTCATTCCGGAGAGCCCGATCGGCGCCAGCCTGATCAAGATCTACAGCCGCAAGGATAGCGGCATCAACGAGATGAAGGATCTGGTCGGCAAGAAGATCGTGCCGGTGACGGCCGGCGGTGGCATCTACAAATTCGCCACTGCCTGGCAGGAAAAGAATCCCGACTTCAAGATCGAGATCACCGCCTCCAGCGCCGGCATTCCCTATCCGGATCGCCTGAAAGAGGTGGAGAACGGCAAATACGACGCGCTGGTTCTGCCGTCGAACCTCGGCGAGCAGACGGTCATCGACCAGCAGAAGCTCAACGTCAAGGCAAGCGAGCCGGTCGCGATCAACAACACCTTCGTGCTGATCCATCGCTCCGAGGAGAACAAGGCGCTCTCCGCAGACATCGACAAGGCTCTGAAGGAGCTCAAGGCCGACGGCACGCTCGCCAAGCTCTCGCAGAAATGGTTCGGCGAGGACATCACCACCTACATGAAGTAACGCCCAAGGCAGGGCCGACGATCAAGGCTGAATTTGAAACAAGGAGTGTTCCCAAGTGGACCTTTCCATCATGATCCCCGAGCTGCTCAAGGCATTGCCGCTGACGCTTGCGATCACGTTCACGGCCATGATCGCCGGCTTCCTGCTGGCGCTGATTGCGACGACGTTCCGGGTGCGCAGGATACCGGTTCTCAGCCAGCTGGCTGACCTCTACGTGTCCTATGCCCGGAGCGTCCCCGTCGTGCTGCAACTGTTCGTCGCCTTCTATGGACTGCCGCTTGTCGTCGCTCTGTTCGAGGTCGAGGACTTCGTGTCCCCGAATGTCGCGGCCATCGTCGGCCTCAGCCTCTACCATGGAGGCTATCTTTCCGAGGTTCTGCGGCCAGCCTACCTCGCCGTAGAACGCGGTCAGCACGACGCGGCCGACAGTCTCGGATACACATTTCTTCAGAAGATCCTTCGTGTCGTCGGACCCCAGGCGTTGCACATCGCCCTGCCAGGCTACGGCAACTCGATCATCTACCTCATCCACAACGTCGCACTCGTGATGTACATCGGCGCCGCGGATGTCATGGCGACCGCCCATCTCGTCATGGAGCGCGACTACAATCAGTATCAGTTCGAGACCTACCTTGTGCTGGCGGTGATCTATTCGCTGCTATGCCTCGTGGCATGGATGGTCGTGCGCTTTTTCGAAACGCGAAACGCAAAGTTCGCGCCCAACACCGCACCGGCCAAGGCCACCATGATGGCAAGCGTCTGATCGAATAGGAGGTCATCATATGTTCGATTCCGAAGTCCTTCTGCCCGATCTCTGGGACATCCTCGGCGCGGTCCCGGTGACGCTCGCCATGGCGCTTGGCATCTTCGTCTTTTCTACGATCGTCGGCAGCCTCTTTGCGATGGTGGAATACCGGCGGGTCCCGCTGCTTCGGGAACTGGTCGTCGCCTACAAGGTCGTCTTCAAGGGCGTTCCGATGGTGATCGTGATCTTCCTTGGCTATTACGGCCTGCCGCCGACGCTGCAGTTCCTGACCTCGCTCGTCGGCATCGACTATAACGGCCACTCGACGCCGAACTGGATCACGCTCATCGTCTCCCTGACCGCCTGCGTCGCAGCCTTCCAGGCGGAAGTCGTGAAGGGCGCCCTCAACTCCTTCGACAACGGTCAGGCCGATGCGGCCTACTCCCTGGGCTACAAGCGCAGCCAGGTGTTCCGCCGGGTGATGCTGCCGCAGGTCATCGTCGCGGCCATCCCCGATCTTGCCAACTCCATCATGGTGATCATGAAGGCGCTGTCGCTGGGATTTGCCATCGAGGTCGTCGACATCTTCGCGCAGTCGCAGCTGACCGCGGCGCTGAACTTCTACTATCTCGAAGCCTTCCTGATCGCTGTGGTCATCTACATGGTGATCGCCTATCTCGTCACCTATGCCGCCGACCGGATGGAACGGGCGCTGAGGGTATGGGCCTAGGGGCGCTTCGCCCTTCCTCGGAGCACGATGCGCGGGATCAGGATTTCCACAGTCGTTTCGGCCTATAGCGGCTATCGCTTTCGAGGTGATGCGGGTTGGCTAATGTCCAACATCGAGCGATCTCGGCCGCACGTTCAGGCAAAAGAAAACCCCGACTGAACCGCGCCACAGTAGATGGTGATGACAATCGCCGCCTGCGGGCCAAAGGGCGCCCATCGGGGGAGTTTGGCAGAAACGCGCCCCAAACCTCCGTCGTCCCAGGCCTTGAGCCTGGGGTCCATGCCCGGTGCTGATGGAGGCGAGAGTGGATCCTCGGGTCAAGCCCTGAGCCACGACTGTCCGGTTGGCGCGCGTGGCTGCCCCTCACCCTAACCCTCTCCCCGTAAACGGGGCGAGGGGACGTGCCATGCGATAGCGGGCGGGGAACGGAGAGGTTGCGGCATGATCCCTTCGCCCCGCGAGCGGGGGTCCGAAGGACGGGGCGGGACACGTGGCTCGACCCCGGTTGGTGGCGGCAGCCGGATGAGGGGCAAAGCGGCAATCTCGCGGGCAGACGTCTATCTCAAACGCTGTGGACCGTCTGAAACCGAGCGGAATCAGTGTCATGCACAAGCCTCGCCTCAATCTCGCCGCAATCGTTATAACATAACCGTAATGTTATTACATTGTAGGATGCGCCATGCCCCCGAGCCCCGATCGCCCCTCCGTCAGCCTGCTGGGACAGTCGGCTTTATCTAGGGTGATCGGCATGGCGCTGGTCATTGCGCTCCTCTGGCTGGCGATCCACTGGGCGGTTCTCTTGCCATGACGCCGCTGATCCGTCTGGAGAATTTGACCGTCGCCTATAACAGGCACCCCGCCGTGCATCATGTCTCCGGCGCCTTCGCCTCGGGCAGCCTGACGGCGATCGCCGGGCCGAACGGGGCGGGCAAGTCGACGCTGCTGAAGGCGATCATGGGCGAGCTTCGCCCGGCCGAAGGCAGGGTCGAGCACCGGCTGGGGCGGGCGGAATTCGGTTACCTCCCGCAGGCGGCGGAGATCGACCGCCGCTTTCCGATCTCGGTCATCGACACCGTCATGTTCGGTGCCTGGAAGAAGACGGGAGCCTTCAGCCGCATCGCGCCTGCCGAGATGAAAAGGGCAGGCGAGGCGCTGTCGGCCGTCGGCCTCGAGGGCTTCGGCCGGCGCCATGTCGGGTCGCTGTCGGCCGGCCAGTTCCAGCGCGTGCTCTTTGCCCGCCTGCTGCTGCAGGATGCCGGCATCATCCTGCTCGACGAGCCGTTTACGGCAATCGATGCCCGCACGACCAGGGACCTCATCGATATCGTCACCCGCTGGCATGGCGAGGGCCGCACGGTGATTGCCGTGCTGCACGATTTCGAGCTCGTCCGCGCCCATTTCCCGCAAACCCTGCTGCTTGCCCGCGAACTTGTCGGCTGGGGTGCGACCGCAGACGTCATGTCCTCCGTCAATCTCCTGAAGGCGCGCGCCATGGCCGAACGCTGGGATGAGGATGCGAATGCCTGCGCACCCGAAGAGGCGCCGGCGGCATGACGGCCTACGATCTCTTCCTCGCGCCCTTTGCCGATTACGGTTTCATGCGCCGCGCGCTCGTCGCCTGCCTCTGCCTCGGGCTCGGCTCCGGCCCGATCGGCGTCTTCCTGATGCTGCGGCGCATGAGCCTGATGGGCGACGCGATGAGCCATGCCGTGCTGCCGGGTGCGGCAATCGGTTACCTCGTCGCCGGCTCCTTGTCGCTGACGGCGATGGGCCTCGGCGGCCTCATCGCCGGCCTGTCGGTGGCGCTGCTTTCCGGCGCCGTCAGCCGGATGACCGTGCTGCAGGAAGATGCAAGCTTTGCCAGCTTCTATCTCGCCTCGCTGGCGCTCGGCGTGCTGATTGTCTCGCTACGCGGCTCGAATATCGATCTCCTGCATGTGCTCTTCGGCACCATCCTGGCGATCGATGCGCCCGCCCTTTACCTGATCGGCGCGATCACCTCGCTGACGCTCGTCATCCTCGCCTTTATCTACCGGCCGCTGGTGGCCGAATGCTTCGATCCGGGTTTTCTGCGCGCCGTCGGCGGGCGCGGGCCGGTCTATCACGTGCTCTTCCTGCTGCTCGTGGTGCTGAACCTCGTCGCCAGCTTCCAGGCGCTCGGCACGCTGATGGCGGTCGGCCTGATGATGCTGCCGGCAGCCGTCGCCCAGCTCTGGTCGCGCAGCCTGCCGGTGATGATGGCGATATCAGCCGCAAGTGCCGCCGCATCCGGCTATCTCGGCCTGATCGCCTCCTACCATCTCGAGCTCGCCTCCGGCCCGACAATCATCATGACGGCGGCGATCCTCTACGGCTTTTCTATCCTTTTCGCGCCCTCCGGCCTGGCCCGGCGCTTCTTTCCCCGCCCGCATTTGAAGGGCTGATCCCAAGGAGACTTCGATGACATCGCACAGACTGCTTCTCTCCGCAGCAATCCCCGCTTTGATGGCGCTGTCGGCCATGCCCGCCTCCGCCGAGACGCTGAAGGTTGTGGCCTCCTTCACCGTGCTTGCCGATGTTGTGAAACAGGTCGGCGGCGAGCACGTCAAGGTGACGAGCCTCGTCGGGCCGAACGGCGATCCCCATGAATTCGAGCCGTCGCCGGCCGATGCGAAGAATTTGAACGCGGCGCAGGTCACCTTCGTCAGCGGCGAGGGGCTGGAGGGCTGGATGGACCGGCTGATCACCGCCTCGGGCTATAAGGGCAAGCCGGTCACCGTTTCCGAAGGCATCAACACCCGCACCATGGAAGAGGACGGCGAAAAAATCACCGATCCGCATGTCTGGAACAGCCCCGTCAACGTCAAGGTCTGGGTCGCCAATATCGAAAAGGCGCTGTCATCGGCCGATCCCACGGACGCCGCCGCCTTCAAGGCCAATGCCGAGAAATACACAAAGACGTTGGATGAATTGAACGCCTACGCCCACGCGAAATTCGACAAGGTGGCCGACGATCGCCGTAAGGTGCTGACCAGCCACGATGCCTTCGGTTATTTCGGCCGCGAATATAATGTCAGCTTCCTCGCCCCGCTTGGTCTGTCCACCGAAAGCGAGGCCTCGGCCGCCGACGTCGCCAAGCTGATCGAGCAGATCAAGGGCGAGCATGTGAAAGCCTATTTCTTCGAGAATTCCAACGATCCGCGCCTGGTCAAGCAGGTCGCCAAGGCAACCGGTGCCGAGCCCGGCGGCGAGCTTTATGTCGAATCCCTGTCCGACGCCAAGGGGCCGGCGCCGACCTATGAAAAGATGTTCAAGTACAATGTCGACCAGCTCGCCGCCGCCATGGCGAAATCGAGCTGATCAACGGAGGGCTGCGGGGTTTGACCCCGCAGTCTTCACAAATTGAGGTCGAAGACCAGGATGCCGGCAAGGCCTCCGTCCGTCGACGAGACGATGCGCTCGCCAACAGCCACATGCTCGGGATGGATGAGATAGGCGTCGCGGGCCTCGGCGCTTTCAAAGGTCACGGCAAACCCGTCGACGAAGCCGCCATGCAGTCCCTCGGGCGAAACATTCGGCCCGTATTTGATGTCCAATATGCCGGGAATGACCTGTTTCAGAGCGACGATTGCCGCAAACAGCGACTGCTTGTCGTCGGTCGTCATCGCGGTTTTCAGCCGCAGGAATACGCAGTGCAGGATCATCCGTGGTCCTCCCGACTTTCTTTGGCCGATTTTCTTTGGCCCGATTTTCTTTGGGAGGACAATAGCGGCGAAAGCCGGGAGAGCAATGAGATTTATTTTCACGCAGGCGTTGCGCCGCGAGCCGGCACCCCAACCGATTACATCTGGTCGGTCTTAGCCAGAGGCCGCTTGTAGATCTTCTGGACGAGATCGCTCGCCAGCGCGCGGGCTTCGTCTTTCTCAGCCGCCGTCATCGGCCGGCAGGTGATCCTGGTGTTCGAACTGTCAAGCACTGTTGTAGTACCGGAATTGGCGATGACGAGATGCCAGCTGCAGGAGGCGACCTTGTCGATGGCGACGGCACCATGGCAACCTGTGGACAGGCAGAAGGCAACGGTCGCCTGCGCCCCGTGATCGCCTTTATAGGCCAGCTCGACGGCTTTCTTAATATCTGTGACCCATCGCTCGCATTGCGCCTGTTTTGCCCCCGGCTGGCAGCTCTTGGTAACGGGAGTGACGTCGCCGGCCTGAAGCGGCGATACGCAAAAAACACCCATCGAGAGGGCGAGCAGAAACTTGAGCATGGGATTTTCCTTGTACAAGGAATGAGTGGCGCACATCGCAGGCGATTGGTCAATGGCCACCCACAAAAGCGCAGGTGGCACGCCAAGCAGATGTTGGCGCGCCACCGGGAAAATCCGAAATTGTGTAGATCCGGCGCCGCCGCTATTCCAGAACGACGGTGGCTTCGACCTCGAAGAGCATGGGATCGATGGCCAGCTTGGGAACGGGAATCAACGTCTGCGCCGGCAGCGACGCGCCGAACATGTCCTTGACGTTCTTGGTCAGCACCTCGAGCTTGGACATATCGTGATCGACCACGAAGACCGTGAGCTTGGCGACCTGATCCGGCCTGGCGCCGAGCGCATCGAGGGCGGTGCGCAAATTCGCATAGGCCTGCTTCACCTGGACGGCGAAATCGGGCGACAAGGCTCCCGTGCTGTCCTGGCCGCCCTGTCCGGAGATGTAGGCCAGCCGGCCTTGGCGGGGCACGATCACCGCCGTGCTGTAGCCATTCGGCGAGGGGTCGTAGAGGTTTTTTGGATTGACGATATCAAGCTTGAGATCGTCCTCATTGGCTGGCGCCGCAGTGGGAACGCTGATGGTCATGATGATGAGTCCTCCGATAATGAGATGTTTGATTGACACGATTTTCTCTCGGCTTCTCAGGACTGCGAGCAACGGATCCTCGCGGCCTGCAGGATGGAACTTTATCGCTATAGAATTGACTCGTACGTCGTACGATTAAATTGCATCGTACGACGTACGAGTCAATCGGTCAGGATCGACATTCCCAGCATTGTCGGCTTAGATCGACGTCTGATGAGTAAAGGGAGACGAATGGCAGCCAAACGCAGCGGCGCTGAGAGCAAAGGGTCTGGGCGGACAGGTGTGTCACCCCAGTCCGGGCAGGAGCCGCGCAATGAACCGTCTCTCTCGCTGGAACGGATCGTGGCGACCGCGGTGGAACTGCTGGACGCCGAGGGCGTCGACGGATTGAAGATGCGTCGGCTGGCCGATCGCCTCGGCGCGGGCGCGATGAGTCTCTATTGGCACGTCGACAACAAGGAAAAGGTCTTCGATCTGGCGCTCGATTCGGTGCTTGAATATCGCGCCCCGCCTGAGGTCGATGGGTCCCGAGACTGGCGCGGCGACGTCGTCCATATGCTCGAAGACTGGCGCACCAGCATGCTGCGCCATCCCTGGTCGGCATCGCTGCTGCCGCGCCGGGCGCTCGGCCCGAACATCCTCAGCCGCCTGGAACTGCTGAGCAAGACCTTGTCCGGAGCCGGTGTCGCCGATGCTGATTTGAACGTCGCGATCTGGTCGCTCTGGAATTTTGTGATCGGCGCGACCACCACCCGGGCGAACTTCGACCTCTCGGACGACGACAGGACCGCCGCGCAACAGCGCCTGACAGGTCTGAGCCAGCACTACCCGACGATCGAGCGCTCTCGTCTGCTGCTGGACAATGATTGGGACGGCGCTTTCAGGAAGGGCCTCGACTTCCTGCTCGATGGCCTTGCCCCGCGACAATGAACATTCGTCATTCCTGGACGAGGCGGTGCCGGATTCTGCGCCCGTGCCTTCGGTGAGCTCACGCAAGTTTGTTCGCTATTTCCGCAGGATTTTCTCCATCGCTTTCCCCTTGGCGAGTTCGTCGATCAATTTATCCAGATAGCGGATTTCCCGCATCGTCGTTTCCTGGATTTCTTCCACGCGGACACCGCAGATCACGCCCGCAATCAACGATCGGGAGGGATTCAGCTGAGGCGCTTGCGCAAAGAAATCCTCGAAGTTGGTCTTCTCAGCCAATTGATCGTCCAGGCTCTGCTGGCTATGCCCCGTCAGCCAACGGATGATTTCATCGACCTCTGCCTTCGTGCGCCCCTTCTTCTCTGCCTTGGCGACATAGTGGGGATAGACGCTGGCGACGCTGACTGAATAGATCCGATGCTTCGTCATGCGTGCTCCTCAGCGTTCCGGATATTTTCCCGCTTGAGATAGCTGACTTCAAGACCTCAACAAGTGGCCGACAACGGTACCAGCGTAGGGGAAACCTTCGGCTTCCGTCCACGTCGCATCAGGTGCCAAGGCCGCAAGTAGATTGCGGCCATTGTCTTCCGATGAGCCCTCATAGGTGGCCCGGATGATTTCGAGATTAGCGCTCATGGCGATCAGCCCCACTTCATTTCGCCGGTCGCGACCTTGGAGCCAATATCGAGCGCAACACCCATGCCGAGGTTGGGGAAACGGCCTTCCATGGCGGCCTTCAGCGTTGCGGAGTCCTTGGCCTTGGCCAGTTCTTCCTCGAAGGCCTTCAGGTAGGCGATGGTATGTTCCACACCCGCGAGGTCGGTCTTGGCGTCGGACGTCATGTGTCCGGCCACGACGACGGCCGGCTTGCGCGCCGCGAGCTTTTCGAGATTGGCAACCCAGGCGGCGCGCAGTTCCGCGCTGTTGGTATCTGCCGTCCAGACGTGGACGCCGTTGAAGATCATCACGCCGCCGAACACGGCATTCAGCGATGGAACGAAGAGGTAGCGACGATTGGCCATGCCTTCCGCATCGACAATCTCGATGGTCTCGCCATCAACAGTCAGCCTCTTTCCGTCAAAGGTTTCCGGCATGACGATGTCAGCCAGGGTCTGGGGACCGTTTTCCTTGAGCTGCGGCCCCCAGACGGCCAGCTTCTTTTCGACGCTCGCCTTGATCGCATCGACTGTCGCCGAGGCAGCGATCACCTTGGCATCGGGGAAAGCTACCTTGATCGGGCCGAGGCTGAAGTAATAGTCCGGATCGGACTGGCTGATGTAAATCGTGGTCAGCTTTTTGCCCGTCGCCTTGATGGCGTCGGCGAGCGCCTTTCCATCGGGCAGCGTGAAGCCGCCATCGATCAGCACAGCTTCGTTCGCGCTGGAAACCAGAACGGGCGCGCGGAAGAAGCCATTCTGCCCTGCAGGGAAATGCTTCCAAGTGAGGCTTCCTGCTGCGTGGCCGAGGCCTGCGGGTGCAAGTACGGCAGTCACGCCAGCGGCGAGAGTGGTTTTCATGATGGTTCTCCTGGTGAACATGGTCCTGGTGTCCTGTCTTGGTTCATTCATGCGTCATATCAATGTGGATCGGCGGTCGGGCTAGAGCGCCTTCGCGCCGGTATTGGCGATCGCGCCATCATCTGCGGGCATGCCGCCACTGACGCCGATCGCACCGATTACCTGGCCATCGGCGACGAGAGGCACTCCGCCTTCGACCGGAAAAGCTCCCGGCACGGCAAGCAGATTGCTCTGGTTGTTATGAAGGATCATAGCCTCGATCGCCTTGGTCGGCGTCTTGATACCGTTTGCGGCCTTCGCCTTACCGAGCGCGGCGTCGATCGTGCCGATACCCGCCTGATTGGAGCGTTCGAGATAGACGAGGTTACTGCCGGAATCGACGATGGCGACCGTCATCTCAAAGCCTTTCTTGCGCATTTCCGCGAGGGCGGCCGCGGCGACCTGCTTGGCGCGCTCGATGCTGATCGGCGCGCCGTAGGGTGGCACACTCTGGGCGAAGCCGGGCGTCGCCGATGCTGCCCCGAGCATGAAGACAGCCAGTGCTGTATAGGTCGTACGCTTGATCATCATCGGGTTATCCTTTCATCGGATGGCTATTGCGAGCGAGACGTGCAGGCGAAGCGCCTGTGTTGGACAGCCTGGCGAGGAGATCGCCGCCGCTGAATAGGTCCTGCGCCTTGAGCAAAGTCCGGTCCGCGCCGTCATCCACGATCAATCCCGGTACGCCATTGACTGCGAACTCACGCGTCAGGGCGCGCGCCGAGGCCATGCGCGCTCGATTGGCGGCCAGCAGATCTGAATCGGGAGAAGCGAGGCGGGAGGCTGCCGCATCAAGTCCAACACTGACCAGCACGCTCTGCAGTTCGGACATGTCCGTGACATCGCGGCCCGAAACATAGCGCGCCTCCTGGATGAACCGGAGCGCATCGAGTTCGTGCTGCCCCGCCGTCAGGGCAACGGCAGTTAGTGCCAGCGTGGCTGGACCAGAATCCAGCATGCCGCCTTTTGCCAGAACCTGGCTCCGGTAGACATCGCTAAACCGCTGCCCCGTGAGGCTCCCAATGCGCTGGTCGTTTGACCAAGCGAAGGCGGCGAACTGTTCGTCCATCGCCCTGGCCGCGGAGTCGGAAAACAGACCGGTCGGGGCGAGCGACACTGTCAGATCAGGTGCCGCGGCGAGCTGTGCGAGCAGCGGCGATGCGCCATAACACCAGCCGCAAAGGGGATCGAAGAGATAGGTGATGTGGGTCTTGCCAGTCATGTCGGCTCCTTCTTGAGCCATAGATGACATGAGCCGATTGGAACGAGAAGATCGAGAAAAATGACAGAATGTATGCTAGAGGCTGACAATAAAATCGGAGAATACTATGCAGGAAGCGACCAATCTCAATCGGCTGGCTTATTTCGCGGCCGTCGTTGACGCGGGATCGTTCACGAGAGCTGCGGAATATTTGGGCATCACCAAGGCGGTTGTCAGCCAGCAGGTCGCAAGGCTTGAACAGGAGGTCGGCACCACATTGCTGATGCGCACGACGCGGCGGGTGCAGGCGACCGAAGCCGGGCTGTTGTTTCACGCCCGATGCGTCTCGATCCTGCGCGACGCAGAGGATGCCCTGGGAGAGTTGGCTCAGCGCAGGACGGAACCCAAGGGCCTTCTGAGGATCACCGCCCCCTACGACTACGGTACCTCGGTTGTCGTGCCCTTGGTCGCCGCCTTCCGCCGACGCTATAATGATTGCAAGGTGGAACTGAACCTCAGCGACAAGATGGTTGATCTGGTTGCCGACAACATGGACCTTGCCATCCGCGTCGGCTGGCTGGCTGATTCCAGCATGCAGGCACGACGGATCGGATCGTTCCGCCAACTCTTGGTGGGATCGCAAGCCTTGGCCGCGGAGATAGCGGCAATGAGCGAGCCGATTGACTGCACGCCTCTACCCTTCGTGGCCAACAACGCTTTGAGAGAGCCGCTTATATGGACGTTCACTCGCAGCGATGGAGACGCCAGGAGCGTCCGTTTTAAAGCGGACATCGCGATCAATACCACGCCAGCGGTCATGGAGGCGGTCCGACAAGGCGCAGGTCTGTCGGTTCTGCCCGATTTTCTCGCGACCGCCGGCATATTGGCGGGAGACCTCATTCCAGTCCTGCCTGAATGGCAACTCCCATCCGGCGGCGTTTACACGGTCTATCCCGCCGGGCGATTTCGGCCGCCCAAAGTTTCCGTGTTTGTCGACATGCTGATCGCAGCGTTGAAGGCGTGAAGCTATCGAATGTCGCGTAAACGATCGGAAATTGACATCGGATGTTGATATGGAGACGAAACCGGATACCAGCGCCTTGGTAAAGCCCCGCGAAATTCAGTCTGCCAAGCGTCCTCCAACATGTCTTGGTCTGGCGCTTTCCGGGCGCGACCGCTGGCGAAGCAGACCGACGGCTTCCAGTAGCTCGCGCGGGTGGTGTGAGTGACCAAAATGAAGGCGCATTGCCGCCCGGCAGCATTGGCTCGGTCTGTGGTGTCTCTGACCGCATTTCTGCTAAAGCTCGGAAGTAAATCGCCCGCGATGTCACCAACTGCCGAAGTGTGAACGGCGCAACGGGCTGATGGGCCTCTCGCTCATCGGGCCTCTTGTCTTGAAGGAGGAGTGCTAGGATGAGCACCGACCTGGATACCGTGCGGTCCTATGATACGGTCGCGGCGGAGTACGCTGCGGAGGCTGCGGCGATGCCCGAATGGGTCGCGACAGAGATCGATGCGTTCGTGACCGAACTGGGCGGCTCGGGCAGGGTGCTGGAAATCGGAAGCGGTGGTGGGCGAGATGCACTTGAGCTGGAGAAGCGGGGAATTAGCGTCCGGCGCACCGACATCGCAAAGGGTTTCGTCGAACTGCTTCGCGAAAATGGCTTCGAGGCCGACCTGTTGGACCCGCTGACCGAAGACTTGGCCGACCCGCAGCGTCCCGGCACGCCATACGACGGGATCTGGGCCTGTGCCTGCCTGATTCATGTCGCGCGCGAGGATTTCGGCACGGTGCTTGGACGGCTTGCCGAGGCGACCCGGACCGGTGGCCGATTGCACGCCTCGGTAAGAGAGGGCGAAGGCGAGGATGTGTCCACACATGGCAGTGCTGCAGCGCCCCGGCGCTACGTCGAGACGTACTGGCGCGAGTCTGCCCTGCGGTCCGCACTCACAGACGCCGGCTGGATCGTCAGCGAGGTACGTCGGTGCGTCGGAAAGCCCCATGATCGGTGGCTGAGCGTTCGGGCGAGTCGGGCGTGACGCACACAGAACTTGCGGAAATGGCCGGTTGTGGCGCGACTATGAAGTCTAGGTGGTCACCGCAATGTCGGCTTCTGGGCGAAGGCAAAGATCCCCTCTGTGGCCGACATGGGGGCGCGTTGCTGCCGTGGTCGAGGTCGCATATCGGCCCAAAGCGCACAAGAGGTTGCTCTGTCGTCCCTGCTGGCGGGGCTCGTCCATTCGAATTCTGGACGTCAAACTACCCACCTAGCCTATGATTCCGCGGAGTTCGTCGTTGCGCCAGGCGCTAGAAAATCTTCTCGGTGGGAAGTCCGAGCGCGAATGAACCCGCGTATTGCGCCTGGGCTCCGGGCTGCATCGGATGATAGCGAGCGCCCTGTATGTCACGGAAGCAGCGCTCCAGCCCGTTCTCTCGATAGAATGCCGCGCCGCCTGCGACCTCCATTGCAAGCTCCGTCACCTCGATAACATGCCGTGCGACCAAGGAACGACCGATCATAACCTCGTTGACGGTTTCCGCGGACGGTTCGTTTCGAGCAACTACCTCTAACATCCAGCGATGCGCGATCTGTGCGGCCCTCAGAGACGTTTCCATGCGCCCGACCAACCCGATCACATGATCGCTGTTGGCCTTGCTACGGACCATCTTGACTGCGATGTCGCGGGCGCTCTCGGCGACGCCAAGATAGACCGCGTAGATCAGAGGAAACGCGATCGTGCCGATGACTTGAAATACTGGATGCCATTGCCCCGCGCTTCTGGAAAATGCGACACTGGCATCCGGCACGAAGAGGTTTTCGATGATGACATCGTTTGACCCGGTTCCCCTCATTCCAAGTGTTCGCCACGTATCCTCTATCGAAACCTCTGGCGATGCCATCGGAACGCCGAAATGGATGACGGAGCGCGCGCCGTCCTGTTCTTCATAAACAGCACCGGTCATCAGGATGTTTCCTGCCGCCGCGCCGGAAGTGAAGCGTTTACGCGCGGTGATCAGGTATCCGCCATCAACTTTCATGGCCTTGCCCGATCCGCCGATCCAGTCCGATCCGCCGCTCGAGAGCAATATGATTTGCTCCGATGCAACACGTCTCAGGAGCGGCTCCACCGCGGCCACCTTTTGATGCCGCCAGCGCCAGGCGGGGATGGCGACTTGATGGGTATGCATGGAAAAGGCAAGCGCAGTGGACCCACATGCTCGAGCAATGGATTTGAGCATCTCACAAAGTTCGGGCACTTCCGCGCCCAGCCCGCCCAATTCGATTGGAACGCCTGCCCGCACGAGGCCAGCTTCCTTTAGCAGCGCGTAATTCTCGCCGACGAAGGTGTCGCTCTCGTCGATCGATGCGGCGCGTTGCGCGATGGTGGGCAGGACCGAATTGGTTAGTTCGACAATGGTCCGACCGCCGGCAAGGTTCTGTTTTGGTTCTGTAAGCCCGAGCATATCAATGCCTCCTATCTCGTGAGGATTGAGACTCTGCGCTCGTTTCACAATCGCGGCTAGTACACGAACTGTACTGAACGTCGCCGCCGTATGGCCAGGCAAGGAGCATTTGGCGGACCGGTTGTTTTACAATATTGTGCCTGATCCAGACCGGTGGAGGTCCTTATGGTAGAGCGTGACGGCTACGGGCAATTCTGTCCAGTATCAATGGCGTCGGAAATCCTCTGCTCGCGGTGGACGACCTTGGTCGTCCGCGAATTCCTTTGCGGATCGACGCGCTTTAATGAGTTGCGTCGCGGTCTACCAAAAATGTCTCCGGCACTCCTATCAAAACGACTGAAAGAACTGGAACAATCGGGCGTCATCACGGTGACAAGGAGTGCGAACGGCATTGCCGATTACCAACTCACGGCAGCGGGCGAAGAATTGAGACCTCTGATCATAGGTCTCGGAAATTGGGCTCAACGGTGGATGGAATCGCGACTTTCCTTGAAGAATCTCGACCCTTCTCTGCTCATGTGGGACATGCGGCGGAGCCTCGATACAAGAAGGCTTCCGACCCGCCGTTGTACGATACAGTTTCTGTACCCGGAACTTTCGGCCGCGCAAAAGAGCTGGTGGCTTGTGGTCGAAAACGGAAAAGTCGATCTCTGCAACTTCGATCCGGGCTATGATGTAGACCTTCTCGTTGAAGGGTCGCTCCGTTCGATGACCGCAATTTGGATGGGCCTCACGACCATACGTCAGGAAACCGATGCAGAAACACTGAGACTTGAAGGGGACAGGGTCCTCGCGCGCGACATGCAGGAATGGCTCGGTCTTAGTGTGTTTGCCAAAACCCCCGGATGAGGGCCTGAACCATCGAAGGCGAGTGGTTCTGACGGATGCAGCCCAGCAACGAAGACCCGTCACCCAGCCGGAAAGGCTCTAGTTCCAGTGCATCCTCAATATCCACCCCCCGGGTACCTGAAGTGTTGTCGATCTTGGTATGATCTAAGAGGATCTGGTCGGCCAAGGATTGGCCGCTCGGAAAACATAGGTGAGCAGTGAGAGGGGCTGCCATTTCTTTGGCGACGCGTGCTTAGGGAGAGTGTCTTTTCACCAGATCGAAGTCCATGATAAGCGGCGCCTATGGGAATCAAGAACTATTTGATCGAAGGCGGTTCCGGCACTGGGAAAACGTCTGTCGCTACCGAACTGGAACGGCGGGGCTACCATGTCGTCCATGGTGACCGGGTCTTGGCCTATGTCGGCGACCCCGAGACGGGCCAGGCACTCGCAAGACCACCCGAAGGCGCGGACCGCATCGTTTGGGGATACGCCCACTGGATCTGGCGTGTCGACAAGGTCCGCGCTATTGCTGCCGACACCATCCATCCTGCCACTTTCTTCTGTGGCGGCTCGCGCAATTTCCACAAATTCCTGGACCTTTTCGATAAGGTTTTCGTGCTCGACATAGACGTTGAGACTTTAAACCGACGATTGGATGGGCGACCAAATGAGCCGGGCTTCGAGCCGGCCGAGCGGACGCTGGTGCTCCGCTATCATCATACCCGGGAATATCTTCCCATCGGCATCAATATCGACACGACGGGTACTGTCCCAAGTGTCGTCGACGATATCCTCGCTCAACTCACCTGACGCCCTGAAAGTATTCAGAATGGGATGGGAGGCACTCGATTATTGCGGGAACGCTAGTCGCCTGAACGACTCACAGGCGGCATTATCGCTTTCGTAGTCGACCGGCAGCTCTCAGAACGAGAAACCGGGTGTCTTAACGACCAACAAGACGGCGCAAAGTAGCCGCATCCCTCAACAACAAACAGATGTCCGCCTCGGGCTGAAGCCGGCCTTTGGTTGCTACCGAGGAAACCGACGAGACCAACCGCTCCGCTCACGCCCGTTTCGTCAGCGGAAACCGGTCGCGCAGCAGCCGCAGCACCGATTCCGAAGGGATCGGCGGGCCGAAAAGGTAGCTCTGGCCGTAGTTGCAGCCCATCTTGGCGAGTTCGATCGCATCCTCGTTGGATTCGATCCCCTCCGCCACTACCTTCATCTCAAGTTCGCGCGCCATTGATATTACCGACCGGAGCACAGTCGCCTTCTTGTCGCTGCCGTCGCGCACCAGCGCCTTGTCGAGCTTGATCATGTCGAAGGGGAAGCGGGTGAGGTAGGCGAGCGACGAATATCCGGTGCCGAAATCGTCGAGCGCCAGCCCGATGCCGGCTTCCTTCAGCTTCTGCAGCACCAACCGGGCCTGTTCCGGATTTTCCATCACCATGGATTCCGTCAGTTCGAGCTTGAGGCGCGAGGGCTGGCAATGCGTCTTGGCGAGAACCGAACGCACGTCGTCATAGAGCTCGTTGTTGAGCAGCTGCACGCTCGACAGATTGATCGAGACGAAGATCGGCAGTTCGCCGGTCTGGTGCTGCCAGCTCATCAGGTCGTTGGTCGCCTGTTCCAGCGCGAACATGCCGAGCGGGCCGATGAGATCGGAGGCCTCGGCGATCGGAATGAATTCGGACGGTGGGATATTGCCGCGCTTGGGATGTTCCCAGCGCATCAATGCCTCGAAACCGGCGACCTCGACATCCTCCAGCCGGGCGATCGGCTGGTAGACCATCGACAATTCCTTGCGTTCGATGGCGCGGCGCAGATCCGTTTCGAGCTGCAGCCGGTCGGTGCCGAAGTCGCGGAAGGCCGGCTGGAACGGTTCGACACGGTTGCCGCCGGCCCGTTTTGCCCGGTACATCGCGAGCTCGGCGTCGCTGAGCAGGCCGGTGGCGCTCTCCTGCCGGTCGACCCAGGAGGCGAGGCCGACCGAGGCGGTCAGGATGATTTCGCGATTGGCGAAGTTGATCGGCACCATGATCGCCTTGCTGATCGCATCGGCAAAATCGGCGACCTTGGCCGGATTGTGCTCGGAAACCAGGATGAGGCCGAACTGGTCGCCGGCAAGCCGCGCCAGCGTGTCCTGCGGTTTCAACAGCCGGCGCAGCCGCCGCGTCAGTGCGATGAGGATGTTGTCGCCGGCGGCAACGCCGAGCGAATCATTAACCAGCTTGTATCGGTCGATGTCGATCACCATCACCGTCGGGCGCAACGTGTCGCCGCCTGGCGCCAGCGCCAGCACCGACTGCAGCCGGTCGAGGAAGACCTGCCGGTTGGGCAGGCCGGTCAGATTGTCGTGCAGCGCATCATGCAGCAACCGCTCGATGGAATTCTTCTGTTCGGTCACGTCGACGATCGTGCCGACGCAGCGGATGATTTCGCCGTTCGAGCCGAGCACCGGCCGGGCACGGATCAAGAGCCAGTGGAAATGCCCGTCCTCGGCGCGGATGCGGAACTCGTGGTTCAGCCGCCCGCGGCGATGTTCGAGCAGCACGTCGAGCGTGGCGCGGAAGCGGTCCCGGTCGTCGG
>NZ_JALBGX010000126.1:0-19089 GCF_023006465.1 Rhizobium sp. PRIMUS64
CCGATCGGCCTGTCCGGAAGCGGTGCTGGCGAACTGCCGCGACAGACCGGCAAGCGAGCCTGTCGCCGCTTCGGCCTTGACCGTGCGCTCGGTGATGGCGGTGAACTCGGCCTGGAGGCCATCCAACGCGCCGTTCAGCGCGGCGGCGATCCCGGCATAGGCGCCGTCGACGGGCGCGCGTCGTGTCAGGTCGTGTGCGGAAAGACCGTCGATGACATCGCCGAAGATCCGGGCGATGTCGGCCTCGTTGTCGGCGCGCTGGTCGGCAAGCGCGCGCTGCTCCCCGGCGCGCAGCGCGTTGAAGCGGAGCGAGACGGCAATTTCCACATCGACCATGACGATGCGGATGATCGCCGTCATCAGATCGGAGATTTCGCGGGTGCGGCGCTTGGCCGACGGCAGCAGCGGACGGCCGGCGATCTCCTCGGCGAGAGCGGAAACGACATGCTCCAGCATGACGGCATGGCCGGCCACGTGCCAGCGCGGGTCGAGGCCCATCTTGCTTTCGGTATCGGAGAGAACCTTGACGCGCTCGGCATAGAGGCTGTCGAACCGCGCATCCGTCAGCACGTCCCAATGCGAGGACTGCAAATCGTGCAGGCGGTCGACCTGGCGCTCGCTCTCGAAATTGCGCGAGGCGTCGGGGAATGACTGGAACCTATGGAAGAGATCCCTAAGGCCCGCCTTCAGATGCGCTTCGAGGGCCGGCCGGTTGCGGCGCACCAGATCGCACTGGTCGGCATCGAGACCGGCAAAGCGCAGGCGGTCGCGCAAGCTGCCTGCCTGCGCGCCACGAGCCTGATCTGATGGCATATCCTGCCTCAACGCCTGTCCCCAACCACTTTCCGGGCAAAGGCCCGGCCAAAAACTTTCGCAGCATCCGATGAACGCGAAGCGTGGAGACGGTCCTCACCACCGGTCGCAACCGGCGGATCGAGCCCCCTGATCAGCTATGTTTCGGAGCTGTCTGAAGAGATGGATACCGGATCAACCCGGTACGGCGGGACGGCGTCATGCCTGGTGGGAACGAGTGCATCTTCCCATTCCGACGTGTAACCCAATGTTTATGGTTAATTCCTTGCTTGAAGGTTAATAAGCCTTTCGCGGTGCAGGCTTTTGAAGCAATTCAAGGCCGTTCACAGCAAATACTGCTGCGGAGTTGCACGGCTGCTACAAGGCACACGCAAGCTCCGTGTTATATGCCGGTCGATAACCAAGACATGACGTCGACAAGGACAGAGCAATGATTGTTCTCGGATTGGGTTCCTGCTTGATTGCAATGACGCTGCTTGCCGCCGTCGCCCGTCTCGATTTTCTCGCTGCAAACCGCGATCTCCGCGCGCTTCGGGTGTTCTAAAGCGCATCGCGATTCTTTGGGATTCGCTCCTCGCGATTTAGCTCTCTGTTTTACACATGTCGTTATCGCAAAACCGCTGCACAGTTTTGCGCGACATGCTTTAGAGCGCCGTGCGTCCTTTCGGACGCACAAAGGACGCTCTAACACTTTGAATCTACGCATCGTGCTTTCCGAAAATCGATTCCGATTTTCGGGCCGATGCGCTAGACCCACCCTTCCCCGTTGGCAGTCCGGCACCTTTGGTGTATCGCACTCGCGCCTTTCATGTCAGCGGAACTATCGGTTCATGTCCCCCAGATCTGGTCTCCTCATCGTTCTTGGCTTCACGCTCTGGCGCGTCGTCACGCTCAATTTCGATGCGACGGACCTTTTCGTCGACGAGGCGCAGTACTGGTTCTGGTCGCAGAATCTCGATCTCGGCTATTATTCCAAGCCGCCGATGATTGCCTGGGTGATCCGGGCGATGACCGAGCTTTCCGGCTCCAACGCCATCTATTGGATCAGACTGCTCGGACCGCTGATCCACATGGCGGCGGCACTGGTGCTGATGAAGACGGCAAAACGTTTCGTCGGGCCGGAGGTCGAAGGCTGGACGGGCGCCACCTACATCACGCTCCCCGGCGTTGCGCTTTCGTCGGTGTTCTTCTCGACCGACGTGATCCTGCTATTCTTCATCGCGATCGCGCTGCTTGCCTATTTCGGCCTTACGCAGCGACGCTCGGTCGAGCTGGCGCTCGTCATGGGCCTTAGCGTCGGCCTCGCCTTCCTGACGAAATATGCCGTGCTGTTCGTCGTTCCGGGCGGCGCGCTTGCCCTCCTCCTCATTCCGGCGGCACGCATCGCCATCCGGGATTGCATCATCGCGGTCGCGGTCGCGGCGGTCGTCGCCCTGCCGAACCTGTGGTGGAACCTGCAGCACGACAACACGACGGTGCGGCATACGCAGGATATCGCCCATTGGAGCGAACTCGGTATCAATGTCCGTCGCGGGCTTGAATTCTTCTCCGCCCAGTTCGGCGTCGTCGGGCCGATCATCTTCTTCGCGATGCTCTGGGCGGTCTATCACATGATCAAGGGCAGGAGCGACGACCGCGAGAAGATGCTGATCTGGCTGTCGATGCCGGTGGTGGTGCTCATCACGCTTCAGGCAACCGTCGCCAAGGCCTATGCCAACTGGGCGGTGACCGCCTATGTCGCCGGGACCATCCTTGCCGTCTGGCTGCTTTACCGGATGTGGCCGAAGGGGCTCAAGCTGTCGCTGACCATCAACGGCATCGCCAGCCTGCTTTTTCCGCTGGCGACGATCTTTCCGCATCAGTTGCTGCTGCCGAACGGCGACGAGCTGATGAAGCGCTATCTCGGCCGCGCCGAGGTCAGCCGCGAGGCCGCCGCACTCGCAGCTCAGACCGGCACCGACATCATCGTCACCGACAATCGCGACATGGTCGCCGATCTTTTCTATACGCTCCGCGATGCGTCCTACAAGATCTATGCGCGAGCGCCCGCGGGCCTTCCGGAGAGCTATTACGAGCAGGAATTCGCTCTGCCTGCCGACATCACCGGCAAGGTGCTTTTCCTGACGGACGGGCCCTTCACCTGCGCCAGCGAGACGCCCGAGGTACTGAAGAACTGGCAGCCGCCGGAAGGCAACTACAAGGGCAAGGCGCTTTCCATCTACAAGGTCTCAGCCACCTGCCTGGCACCCTAAGCCGGTTCAGCCGGCTGTATCAGGTCAGCCGGCTGTATCAGGCAGGCAAAGGCCGGTGCCCGCCCCTTCGATCTCCACAAATTTGACGCCGCCCTCCTCGAAGGCGAGGCGCAGCTGCGCCTCCGTCGCGCGGTGGATGTCGTGGTGCCGGCCTTCATAATCGCGGATGGTGCTGCGCGAGACGGCAGCCCTCTCTGCAAGATCGGTCTGAGTCCAGTCGAGCAGTCCGCGCGCCGCGCGACAGAGAGGGGGAGTGAGAATTGTTTCCCTTGCGCCTTGACCCATGATTTCAAGTTGCCCATATTGGTCGATATAGACCATATATGTCATATTACGAACGGGATTTCCAGATCGGGAGACAGCAATGCCACACGATACGCCCTTGATTTCGACAATCGTCGGCGGCCTCGTGCTGGCTTTCATCTTCGGCGCCTTCGCCCATCGGCTGCGGATGCCGCCGCTCGTCGGTTATCTCATCGCCGGCGTGCTTGTGGGGCCACATACGCCAGGTTATGTGGCGGATCAGAACCTTGCGCCGGAGCTGGCCGAAATCGGCGTCATCCTGCTGATGTTCGGCGTCGGGCTGCACTTCTCCCTGAAAGACCTGCTATCGGTGCGCGGCATCGCCGTGCCCGGCGCGATCGTGCAGATCGCCTTCGCGACACTGCTCGGCTGGGGGCTTGGCGCCTTCATGGGCTGGCCGACCGGCGGCAGTCTGGTCTTCGGCCTGGCGCTTTCGGTCGCCTCCACCGTTGTCCTCTTGAAAGCGCTGCAGGAGCGGCGCCTCGTCGAGACGGAGCGCGGCAGGATCGCCGTCGGCTGGCTGATCGTCGAGGATCTCGCCATGGTGCTGGCGCTGGTGCTGATCCCGGCCGCAGCCAGCATCGGCGGTGAGGGTCACGCTCCCGTCGAGCCGCTCTCGGCCGCGCTGAGCCGCCTGTTCGACCTCGATCTCGGCATCGGCGGCATGATAGCCATGACGCTGGTCAAGGTGGCGCTGTTCGTGGCGCTGATGCTGGTCTTCGGCCGTAAGCTCATTCCATGGACGATGCACCGCATCGCTCATACCGGTTCGCGCGAACTCTTCCGGCTCGGCGTGCTGGCGATCGCGCTCGGCGTCGCCTTCGGAGCGGCAAAGCTCTTCGGCGTATCGCTGGCGCTCGGCGCCTTCTTTGCCGGCATGGTGCTTGCCGAAAGCGAGCTCAGCCATCGCGCAGCACAGGAAAGCCTGCCGCTGCGCGACGCCTTTGCCGTGCTGTTCTTCGTCTCTGTCGGCATGCTGTTCGATCCGAACATCCTGATCGACAAACCGCTGCCGATCCTTGCCACCATCTTCATCATCGTCATCGGCAAGTCAGTCGCCGCGCTCCTGATCGTGCTCGCCTTCAAGAAGCCGCTCGGCACCGCGCTGACGATTTCGGCCAGCCTCGGCCAGATCGGCGAATTCTCCTTCATCCTCGCCGCCCTCGGCGTCGAACTGGGGCTGCTGCCGGAGGAAGGCCGCGATCTGATCCTTGCCGGCGCCATCATCTCGATCATCCTCAATCCGCTGCTGTTTTTCCTCTGTGACCGCATGCGGCCGCTGCTGGATGGTGCAAAGCGCGAAGACGTCGTGGCGGACCCTGCTCCCGCTGCGGATGCGATAGCAGCGCAGGAGGAGATGCCGCCCGAAGACGACGAGGTGCACCCAACCGCTCTCAGCGGCCACGCCATTCTCGTCGGCTATGGGCGGGTTGGCAGCATCGTCGGACAGAATCTCAAGTCGTCAGCCACACCTTTTCTCGTCATCGAGGACTCCGACAAGCGCATCGGCGAGCTGAAGGTGCAGGGTATCGAAACCCTGGCGGGCAATGCGGTGATGCGGGAAACGCTCGACCTTGCCAATCTTTCCGGCGCCCGCAGCATTGCCATCGCCATCCCCAACGCCTTCGAGGCCTGCCGCATCGCCGAGCAGGCCCGTAGCGTCAATCCATCGATCCTCATCGTCGCCCGCGCCCATTCCGACGCCGAGGTCGATGAGCTGAAGCTCTATGGCGCCGACACCGTCATCATGGGCGAGCGTGAAATCGCGCTTGGCATGGTTGACCGGCTCGCCCAAGTGCATCATGAGAGTGAACCCTATGAAGACGGGCATGGGCCTGATACAATTATGCCGACGGACGACCCTCCGCCGGAAAGAGAATGAGAGATTGGCGCGCTTTTGAGCCGATACGGGAGTGACATCGCCGGGACGGAGAAGATGGAGCTGGACCAGCACCGTCTGACGAGCCGTATCGCCGCTTCTCTCCTCGTCGCCATCCTTGCCTATCTCGGCCTGCTTTTCGGCGGCAATCTGGTGATCTCGCCAGCCGCTGCCGTCAATACGCTTTCCTCTTCCGGTCGAGATCCGCAGCCGCCGCAGTTGACTGCGCGCGACACCGTGCGTGGGCTGCTTGCCACGGAGCGCAAGCTTGCGCCGAAGCAGACGGCACATGACGCCGGCTCGCCTGCCCTTGCCGCCGCTCCGGCCCTTGATTTCGCCGGCTGGAACATATCAGCCGCTTTTCCGGCATTCGAAGCTTCGCTTCACGCCGCAGTCTCCAGGACCCATCAGCCGCGCGCACCGCCGGTCGCTGCCTGACGCTCGCGCCGATCGGCGCTTCCGACATTGACGACATGCCGCCAGCGCCCGAGCGCCGGCCCTCGATATCAAGGAATACAACATGCGTACTTCACCATGGCTGGTGTTCACCTATACGGTGATCATCCTACTCGGCCTATTGATCGCCCTGCCGAACGTCCTGCCGCAATCCGTCCTCCAGCGCGTGCCGGCCTGGCTGCCGCATGAGCAGGTGTCGCTCGGCCTCGACCTTCGCGGCGGCTCGCACCTCGTTCTGGAAGTCGACGAAGCCGACCTGACCAAGGAGCGGCTGCAATCGCTGCTTCAGGACGCGCGCCGCGTGCTGCGCGAAAAGGGCATCCAACCGAAAGCCGTGGTCCGCAGCCAGAACCAGATCGTCGTGACGCTCGCCGATGCCTCACAGAGCGATGCTGCCGTCACCGAACTCAAGACGCTCGCCAACCCGATCAGCACCGGCCTCAGCGCCGGCCAGGCCGATCTTGATGTCACCGCGAACGGCGCCACCATCACCGTCGGCTTCTCGCCGGCCGGCATCTCCGCCAATGTCGACAATGCCGTCCAGCAGAGCCTCGAAGTCATCCGCCAGCGCGTCGACCAGGTCGGCGTCTCCGAGCCGACCATCCAGCGCATCGGCGCCAACCGCGTGCTCGTCCAGCTTCCGGGCGCGCAGGATCCGTCACGCCTGCGCGAACTTCTCGGTTCCACCGCCAAGATGTCGTTCCACATGCTGGCGCCGAACAATGCGCCCGGACCCGGCGTGACCATGCTGAAGGACGATGAAGGCCGATCCTATCCGGTCCTCGACCGCGTCGAAATCTCCGGCGACCGCCTTTCGGATGCCCGCGTCGGCTTCGACCCGAACACGCATGAGCCGATCGTCAGCTTCCGCTTCGACAGCGCCGGCGCCAGCCGCTTTGCCGAGATCACCCGCCAGAATGTCGGCAATCCCTTCGCCATCGTCCTCGACGACAAGGTGCTGAGCGCGCCTGTTATCCGCGAGCCGATCACCGGCGGTTCCGGCCAGATCTCCGGCAGCTTCTCGGCCGATAGCGCCACGACGCTGGCGGCCATGCTGCGCGCCGGCGCCCTGCCCGCCAAGCTGACGGTCATCGAAGAGCGCACCGTCGGCGCCGACCTCGGCGCCGACGCGATCAAGATGGGCATTTATTCCGGCATCGTCGGCTTTGTCCTCGTCGCAGTCTTCATCTTCGTTCTCTATGGCACTTGGGGCTTCCTGGCGAATATCGCACTGTTGATTCACACGATCCTGACCTTCTCGGCGCTTACGCTGGTTGGTGCGACGCTGACGCTACCGGGCATTGCCGGTGTCGTGCTCGGCATCGGCCTCGCGGTCGACGCCAACGTCCTCATCAACGAGCGCATCCGCGAAGAAACGCGCAAGGGCAGGAGCGCCTTCGCCGCCATCGACACCGGTTTCCGCCGTGCCTATTCGACCATCATCGACGGCAACATGACGGCCCTGATCGCTGCGGCCATCCTGTTCTTTTTCGGCTCCGGACCGGTTCGCGGCTTTGCCGTGACCATGGCGCTCGGCCTGATCATCTCGATGTTCACATCGGTCGCCTTCGTGCGTGTGGCGATGATCGAGATCACCCGCCGCAGAAAGCTCAAGGTGCTGAACATCCGGCCGTTGATCCCGTTCAGCCCCTATGACAAGCACATCCAGTTCATGAAGGCGCGCTTCTTCGGCATCACCGTCTCAGCGCTGCTTTCGATCGCCTCCGTCGTGCTCTTCATCCATCCCGGCCTCAACTACGGCGTCGATTTCCGCGGCGGCATCCAGATGGCCGTCAGGACCACCGCCCCGGCCGATCTTGCGACGTTCCGTGAAGGCCTGAACACGCTTGGTCTCGGCGAAATCTCGCTGCAGTCCTTCGGTGACAAGAACAGCATTCTCGTTCGTGCCCAACGGCAGGAAGGCGGCGAAGAGGCACAGACGGCAGCGGTGACCAAGCTGAAGGCCGAAGTCGCCAAAATCGATCCGACCGCCACCATCGAGGGCACCGACGTCATCGGGCCGAAGGTCAGCGGCGAGCTTGCCTGGGCCGGTATCCTGTCGGTCGTGATCGCAAGCTTCGCGATGCTCATCTATATCTGGGTACGGTTCGAATGGCCGTTTGCCGTCGGCGCCATCGTCACGCTGGTGCTCGACGTCACCAAGGCGATCGGCTTCTTCGCGATCACCGGCCTCGACTTCAATCTGACAGCGATCGCCGCCATTCTGACGCTCGTCGGTTACTCGGTGAACGACAAGGTCGTCGTCTATGACCGCATGCGCGAAAATATGCGACTCTATAAGTCGATGCCGCTGCGCGAGATCATCGACAAGTCGATCAACGAGACCTTGGCGCGAAGCCTCTACACCAATGCGACGGCCTTCCTCGCCCTGGTGCCTATGGCGATCTGGGGCGGTAGTGCCGTCTCGAGCTTCGCGATCCCGATGGTCTTCGGCATTCTCGTGGCCGGCGCCTCGTCGATCTTCATCGCAGCACCCATCCTGCTCTTCCTGGGCGACTGGCGCCGCCGCCATGCCAAGGCACCGGCAACCGATGCGGCAGTTGAGATCATCCCGCCGGAACAGGGTCGCCCGCGCAAGTCCGCGAGCTAAATCCCCGTTTTTAACGCATCTTTGAAGAGGGCGCCGGTTGCAGAGCCGGCGCCCTCTTTCTATTGTCGGCTGCTGCATTATGTGCCAATTCAAAGTGTTAGAGCGTCCTTAGCGCGTCTGAAAAGACGTGCGGCGCTGCAATTGAGATCGGGGAAACCGCCAGATGTCATCCGACCCGACGAGACCGCCGGAAACCACCGTTGCCGGAGACAGCGAGGAGCGCATCAAGCGTTTTCTCGCAACCGCCTCGCACGACCTGCAATCGCCGCTCCGCCATATCGCCATGTATGCCGAGCTGCTGCTCGACGATCTCGAGGAGACGCTCGACGGCGAACAGCTTCAGAGCCTCCGGATGATCATGGAAAAGGCGCAGACGGCGCAGCGTCTCACCAAGGCGTTGATGAGCCTTGCCGGTGGCACACCTCAGGTGACGCCTGAAGAGATCGATCTGCAGGCGTTGGCCGAAAATGTCTGGGGCGAACTGACCGATGAGACGGCGGTCCGTGAGGCAACGCTTGAAAGCGACGGCCTGCCTTCCATCCGTACCGACCCTGCCCTCTTCGGTCTGGTGCTGCGGCATCTGCTGACCAATGCCCTCACCTATCGCAGCGAAGTGTCGCCGCGTGTGGCCATTGCCGCGGAGCGCGAGGGGACGGACTGGTTCATCCGGATTGCCGACAATGGGATGGGCATCGATCCGGCTTATCGGGAGCGGATATTCGAGCCGTTCTGGAAATTGCCGAAGCCGGGAGCAGTCCAGGGCGCCGGTCTCGGACTGACGACGGCGCGGGAGTTTCTGACGGCGCTTGGCGGCGATATCAGCCTCGAACATTCGGATGCAAGCGGCAGCTGTTTCATCATCCGCCTTCCCATCGCATGATGGTTAGATGCTGTAATCGTCCTTCCAGAAATCCGGGACGTCATAGGTCACATATTCGCGGATGATGTGCTGCAGCGCCTGGGCATCGATTTCGTCCTTGCCGATGCGGAAATCGACGCCGTAATCCGGGAATTCCTGGAAATAGCCGCCCGATATATCGGTCGAGACAACGCCGATCGGGCCGGTGTAACCGATGCCCCGCAGCTCCGGCACCGTTTCGCGGAAATCGGCATTGGGCAGCAGGCGGTTGTCGAGCAGGATGAGATCGAAGCGCGCCAAGCGGATCTTTTCCAGCGCGTCACCGATCGATGGCGAATATTCAACCTCGACGGCCGGCTCGGAGAGATCGGCGATCTTCTTCTTGAGCGCACGGAATTCGATGAATTCGTCATCGACAAAGAGAACCTTGACAGTGTTCCTTCGGCTCGTTTCGGTGATCATCGTCTCATTTCCCCAATCCCGAAACCAACTTCACGAAACCAAACCATTCCTCAAGGCGATCGCCACCATATGAACGCGGTTGACAGCGTCAAGTTTGCGCGCGGCCGCGGTGATGTGCGAATTGACCGTATGTTCGGACAGACCGAGAATGATGGCGATTTCCGCCGACGTCTTGCCTTCGCTCGTCCATTTGACGATTTCCGATTCGCGCTGGGTCAGCCGTCCGGACATTTCCGGCGTCAGGATTTCCTCGTAGAGCTTGTCGAAAATGCGCATGGCGTCGAGAAGCATGTCGGCGATCTCACTCTGATCCGGCTCCTGACGCTCGCCGCTGAGCACGAGGCAATATCGCCGCCCTTCCGGCGTAAATAGCGGGATGAAGAGAAAGACGCCGCTCAGGAATTCGTTGAAAACAAGATTGGACGGGTAAGCTTCCGGCTGTGCGCTCCTGCCATGGACCGGCGTTGCCAGGAACTGGGCGCTCTTTGCCCGGACGGTCCCGAGCGCTTCCTTCAACGTCGTGATGAAAAGGCCGACACGTCGCTCAGCGACATTGGTGATGACGATATCACGTTCACCGAAAGGGGCCGAAGCCTCGGAAATGCGGGCAAGCGCGAAATTGTTGAAGTTGTAATGCTGCGCCGCCGACTTCAGCAGACGGAAAAAATCGGTGCGGTTGATCGCCCGGCTAAGCTCCGGTCCGGCATGAAAGGGAATTGCCGGGGCATTGCTCATTCCAACTCTTCCTCTCCTCCCGCCAATACCTCTAATCCCGAAATCTTGGGATATACGTCTTAAACGCGAAGAGCTACAAAAATTGCGAGATGGTTGATGAGGGATATCGAAAACGGGGACTTTCGATATGTAAGGCGGAAATCATCAATTATCTCAACGACAGGTGATGCACGGGCAGATTTTACTGAGGGGCAGTAGTTCTTACCTGGGTATCGTATTCTTCCTGCATTCAACATCCATGAATGCGAGAAGGCAGTGCCAGACGTAAGCGCGAGAGAGCCGATAGACCCATTCAGCTAAGGGGTTGGCTGATGTTCGTGGCGGCGAACGCGGGTTGATCGGTTCTCTCAGCGCTTATTTTGCGTTCCATATTCTTCGCTCCGGTTGCATCTTGTGATGCGTCCTCGACCTTGTCAATTGCGGTTCGTCATATGGCTTGGACGAATGAGGGGGAACAGGTCATCCGGCTTTCGCCGTATTCTACATCTCAAGATTGAGAATGATCGAGGCAAGGTCAAGTGGCTTTTCCAGATAGACATCGGCGCCGGCATCGAGTGAGCGCGCGCGGTCCTCGGCAGCATCCGATCCGCTGCAGATAGCAAGCCGCATCGCCTTGAAACGATCATCCAGGCGCAACCGAGTGATCAGGCCGATGCCGCTATCGAGTGGCATGTAGAGATCGGCGACCAGCACGTCAGGCGGTGTCTTGCCTTCCGCCGCGCGCGTCTCCAGCGCCTCCAGCGCCATTTCGGCTGCGGAGAAACAGAATAGATCGACGTCTATCTGCTGCTTTCTGCAGATATAGTCGAGATAGAAGAGGTCATCCTTGCTGTCGTCGACATAAAATAGGGTGGTCATCTAGCACCGAAATTTGGATATTGTTCGAATGAACCTCGCTGTCCTTCGACATCACCATATCGCGGTTCCACTGAAATTCGATATACCTCATCGCAGATCATTTCGCAAAAAGCGTGGCACCGCCCCGCCTTGCCTATTGAGTATTCCTCGATTTCGGAAAAGATGGCCGCGCGAACCGAAGGAGGACACACGGGTGCAGGATCAGGGCAACGTGGACCTGCAGGATCAGCCAAGGCGGCACTACCGTGCCTTTGCGATTGCGGTCGGCTGCCTGATGTTCCTTCTCGGCTTGACTGCCCTTGCCGGCTGGCTGCTGCAGGTCGAGATTGTCATTTCGCTGGTTCCCGGCTTTCCGTCGATGGCCTTCAACACCGCGCTGTGCTTCGTGCTTTCCGGCGTGGGGCTTGCCGCCTCGACACTGGCGGCCCGCCGTTTTCGCGTGACGGCAACGATCACGGCGGGGCTTGCGGCGGCGATCGCTGCGGCCCGGCTCGTGGAAATCGTCACGATCGGGCGGACTTTTCACAATGTCGACGTGTTGATCACGCGCTTTCTGGTTCCTCCCGATTTCATCGCCAAGATCGGCGGCGGCATGGGACCGAACACGGCGTTGGTCTTCCTGATCGCCAATCTTTCGCTGCTGCTCTCGCTCCACATGGAGAAAAAGAGCCAGGTGGTGCAGGAACTGACGAGCTATGTCGTTGTCACGCTCGGCATGATCGCGCTGGCCGGCTATGTCACCGATGCCGAACAGGGTTACCGCTGGGGTCCCTATGCGGCAATGGCGCTGCATACGGCGATCGGCATCGTGATCTTCGGCTCGGGGCTTCTCGCCCGCTCCTGGTGGATGCAGCCGGCAAACCGGGCGCAGATCCCGCTCTGGATCCCGGCTGCGGTCTGCTTCACCGGCCTTCTCGTCGATCTCTATACGCCGCTGGGTGTCGCCAACGGCATTCTCTATGTGCCGCTGGTGCTGACGGCGCTCTGGTTCGGCAACAGAAATGCGCCGCTTTTCTTCGCCTTTGCCTGCACCGTGCTGTTGATGCTCGGCTTTTTCGCCGTCAGGCACAATGAGGCGGCGTTCTGGCAGGAGATCGCCAACCGCACTATTACGGCTGCCACGCTCTGGCTGATCGCGCTCCTCGTCTACTATTTCATGCGCAACACCCATCACCTGGAAGGCGAGCGCGTCCGCTTCGGCGCGCTGGTGCGCGGCACCCCTGATGCGGTCGTCGTCATCGACGAGCGTGGAACGATCAAGAATTTCAATCCGGCGGCTGAAAGCATGTTCGGCTACTCCCCGCAGGAGACGATCGGCCGGAATATCAAGATGCTGATGCCCGAACCCTACCATTCCGAGCACGACGGCTATCTCGCCCATTACCGGCAGACTGGCGAGGAGCGCATCATCGGCACGACGCGCATGGTCTCCGGACGACGCAAGAACGGCATCGTCTTTCCGATCGATGTTTCCATCAGCGCCGTCGTCACCGGCCAGACAAAGACCTTCGTCGGTATCGTGCGCGACATCAGCGAGCGCGTCCGGCAGGAAGAACGGATGAAAACGACGCTTTCCCAGCTCGAGGCCTATACGGCCGAGCTCGAGCGCAGCAACCACGACCTCGATGAATTCGCTTATATCGCCTCGCATGATCTCAAAGAGCCGCTGCGCGGCCTGCACAACCACTCCCGCTTCCTTCTGGAGGACTATGAAGACAAGCTCGACGAGGACGGCGTGCGCCGGCTGAACCGGCTCGTGCGTCTCAGCCAACGCATGGAGAAACTCGTCAACGACCTACTTTATTTCTCCCGGCTCGGGCGTCAGCAGCTGGCGGTCAAACGCACCGACATCGGCCTGATCGTCAAGGATGTCGTCGCGACGATGGAGTTGTTGCTGGAGGAGCGGCATGCCAAGGTCATCATTGACGGCCGGCTGCCGGAGGTGGTCTGCGACGCGCCGCGGCTGACCGAAGTGTTCCGCAATCTCATTACCAATGCGATCAAATACAACGACAAGCCGGCGCCGCTCGTCTCGATCGGTTACCTCGACCGGTTCGTCGGCAAGGACGGCACGGTTGCCCGCAACGTGTTTTTCGTTAAGGATAACGGCAAGGGCATTCCGCAGGAATTCCACGAGGATATTTTCCGCATTTTCAAGCGGCTGGAAAAGTCGCAGGATTCCGACGACGGCACCGGAGCAGGCCTTACCTTCGTGCGCAAGATCATCGCGCGGCACAATGGCGATATCTGGCTGGAATCCGAGGTCGGCACCGGCACAACATTCTATTTCACCTTGGGAAAAAAGCGCGAGGGGCAAAATGCAGCAGCGTGACACGCAACCGATCCTGATCGTCGAAGACAGCGAAGACGATTTCGAAGCGACGATGCGCGCCTTCAAACGCACCAACCTGCGCAACTCGATCCGCTGGGCGGCTTCCGGTCAGGAAGCGCTCGACATGCTCGCCTCAATGGTGCCGAAACCGGGACTGATCTTGCTCGATCTCAACATGCCGGGCCTTGACGGCCGCAAGACGCTGGAGGCGATCAAGTCGAATGCCGGCTGGCGCAAGATCCCGGTGGTGATCCTCACGACCTCCGACGACGAACGTGACATCGAAGGCTGCTATGCGCTCGGCGCCAATACCTATGTGCAGAAGCCGGTCGATCTCGACGGGCTCTTCGCCGCGATCCAGCGGCTGAAGGAATACTGGTTCGAAATCGCCATCCTGCCGCTCGAGGACTGACAGATTGGCGGAACACTGCTCCATTCTCATCATCGACGACAACATCGACGATCGCGAGGTCTATCGCCGCATATTGGGCCGCGTTTCCAGCACCGCCTATACCGTCGTGGAGGCGGAGACGGGCGAAGAGGGCCTTGCACTGAACGGCCGGAAACGGCCGGACTGCATCCTGCTCGACTATTCGCTGCCGGGGCGCGACGGGCTCGGCGTTCTTGCCGATATCCTGGAGGATGATCCCGCCGCCAACGTCATCATGCTGACCGGCCAGGGCAACGAAACCGTCGCCGTCGAGGTGATGAAGAGCGGGGCACGCGACTATCTGACAAAGGATTCGCTTTCGCCTGAAACACTGCATCGCTGCATCCAGAACGCCATCATGCACGGCATGCTGGAAGCAAAGTTGGAGCAGAAGCGACAATCGCTGGAGATCTTCACTCGCGCCATGGCCCATGATCTGAAGGAGCCGCTCCGGACGATCAAATCCTTCAGCCGCATCCTGCACGGCTCTGCCGCGCTTCCGGCCGAAGACCGGGAATTGCTCGATTACGTACTCAGCGCCGCCGACCATATGGAAGACCTGATCGTCAAAGTCTCGGGTTTCACCAAGCTCGAGGCCTACGGCGGGCTGGAGCTCAGGCCGGTCTCGCTATCGGCCGTGCTCGACCAGGTGGAGGACAATCTGCGTCAGCAGACCGAAAGCCGCGGCGCCGTCATCATCCGCGGGGCGCTGCCGGAGGTCATGGGCGATGCGACGCTGCTGACCCAGCTCCTGCAGAACCTGGTGTCGAATGCCATCCGCTATTGCGAGCAGAAGGTTCCGGAGATCAGCATCACAGGCGAAGCGCAGGGCGATGTCTGCCGCCTCACCGTGCGCGACAACGGGCCCGGCATCGATCCTGAGCATCGCGAGCTGATTTTCCAGCCGTTCAAGCGCCTCGTCGGTCGTGGCATCGAAGGCACCGGGCTCGGCCTTGCCATATGCCGCCGCATCGCGCAGATGCATGGCGGCTCGATCTGGTGCGAGGCAGAAAATGGGCCGGGCGCCACCTTCATTCTCGAAGTGCCGCTCGCCGAGGTGAGGTCCACGCCGCCTGCCGCATCGGTCATCCCGCACAGCGCCAAGCCGGCGGAGCAGCCAGGCGAAGGTTCGGGCAGGCTGGCCGAGGTGCTGCTGGTGGAAGACAGCCCGGCCGACATCCAGATTCTGAAGATCAAGCTGATGCGGCGGGAGAAGGTGAATTTCAACCTGCATGTCGCCACCAACGGACGCGAGGCAATGCGGCTGCTCGAAGAACGCGCAGGCATCGCCGATGTGCCGCAGATCGACCTGATGCTGCTCGACATCAACATGCCGATCATGGACGGCTTCGAGGTGCTGCATGCGCTTTCAGCCGACGTCCGCCTCAAGCAAATTCCCGTCTGCATCCTCAGCACGTCAAGCGACGAGAGCGACATGCGACGGGCCAGAAATCTCGGCGCGCGCGCCTATATGGTCAAGCCGCCGACCCTGCAGCAACTGGAAGAGGCACTCGAAGATGTTGAACATTTGGAGTTGTTGCAGCGCGGCGATTCGCTTGCGCTTTGTGCGGAACAAAACTAAGCGATCGTCATTGGCAACGGTATGACCTTCGCAGCTCTCATACTCGCGCTCCTGACGACGCCGCTTCAATCAGGACTGCTCTCGATGGTATCAGGCATACATCACGTCACGGCCGTCACCCGAAAGGTGCAGGCGAACGTGGACTTCTACGCGGGATTTCTCGGTATGCGGCTCGTCAAGCAGACAGCCGGTTACGAGGACGCGACGCAACTTCATCTCTTCTATGGCGATGCGGCAGGGACGCCGGGTTCGCTGCTGACCTTCCTCGCCTGGGAAGATGGCGCGCCCGGCCGGGCCGGCTATGGCCAGATCAGCGAAATATCGCTGTCGATCGACCCTGCCAGCATCGGCTACTGGCTGACGCGCGCCATGAGCTTCGGCCTGCGCTCGGAGGGCCCGGCCGACGAATTCGGTGAGCCCGTCCTGCGGCTGAAGGACCCTGACAACATCATCCTCAAGCTCGCAGGCGCAAAGAACTTGGTATCGCCGGCCGCCTGGGACGGCGCCTCGATCCCGGCCGAGCATGCCATCCGGCGGGTGCGCGGCGCCACCATGCTGACGGAGAAGCCCGCCGAAAGCCGCAACTTCCTCGAGAGCCATTTCGGTTACCGTTTCCAGGCCAGCCGCGGCACGATCGACAGGCTGGTGTCGCAGTCCGGCGACATTATCGACGTGCGCGATGCGCGTGGCTTCTGGTCCGGTGCGCCGGGCACCGGCACGGTCGATCACGTCGCCTTTCGCGCCGCCGACGAGGAGACGCTGCTTTCGGTTCGCAAGGCGCTGGAAGCGACCGATGCGTCGCCGACCAATATGCACGACCGCAAATATTTCCGCTCGCTCTATGCGCGCGAGCCCGGCGGCACGCTGGTGGAGCTTGCGACCGACAAGCCGGGCATGACCGTGGACGAAGAGCACGCCGCCCTCGGGGGCAAGCTCTTCGCGCCACCCGAAGCCATCACCAATCTCCATGACCTGAAGGTGATGCTGCCGCAATTTTCAATGCCCGGTCAGCCGCGCATCAATTATCGCGAGCTGCCATTCGTCCATCGTTTCTATACGCCCCCCGATCCCGATGGCAGCGTCTTCGTGCTGCTGCACGGCTCCGGCGGCAATGAGACGACGCTGATGCCGCTGCTGAACAAGGCGGCGCCGCGGGCGACGCTGCTCGGCGTGCGCGGCCGGGCGACGGAGGAAGGGTTTCCACGCTGGTACAAGCGCATTACTCCCTTCTCCTTCGACCAGAACGACATCAAGACCGAGGCGGAGGCCTTCGCGGCCTTCATTGAGGGCGCTGTCAAATCCTACGGGCTCGATCCTCAGAAGGTCGTCTATGTCGGCTACTCCAATGGCGCCAACCTTTTGAACTCGCTGCTCTACCTGCACCCGAACCTGGTTCACAAGGCGGTGCTGCTGCGCTCCATGCCTGTGCTCAGCGACTATCCGCATGCTGATCTGAAAGGCACGGACCTGCTCGTCATCAGCGGCAAGACGGATGCCTACGGCAAATATGCGAGCGAGTTGGAAGAGAGGCTGAAGAGTTCAGGCGCCACCGTCGATTCCGACGTCATCCCCGGCGGCCACGATCTCGGCGATGCCGACATTCCGATCATCCAGAAATGGCTGCTGCAGGAAAATCGCTGACGATCAACCGCGGCGGGCAACCATGATGCCGGCAAGCACGACGGCGCCGCCGAGCGCCTGCATCGTCCCGATCGCCTCGTTTAGCAACGCCCAGGCGAGAATGGCCGCAACAACCGGCTGCAACAGCAGCGTCAGCGAGGAAAAGGCCGCGGGCAGATAGGCCAGCGCATAGGTGATCGCCACCTGCCCGCCGGCATGGCTGATAAAGGCCAGGCCGAAAACGATCGACCAGCCGTAGACGGTCGCGGGCAGCATATGGCCCTCGTAGATCAGGCCGATCGGAAAGATGCAGACCGCAGCGCAGGCTGTGCTCCACAACATGATGCGGATCGTATCGAACCGGCTGCGCAGCCTGCCGATCGCCAGGATGTAGCAGGCATAGAAGAAGGCGGCGATCAGCGCGATGCCATCGCCGCTGAAATCGCCGTTGCCAATGGCTGCGGGCCCGCCCTTCAAAATGACGAGGCCGGAGAGAGCCACGGCAAGTCCGAGCATGAAGATGCGGCTGATCCTCGCGCTGAAGAAGAGGAAGGCGATCAGCGTGACGAAAACCGGTGCGAGGTTGGCCAGCAGCGTCGCATTGGCGACCGACGTCATGGTGAGCGAAAGGTGCCAGGCGCCGAGGTCGAGCGCCAGCATGACGCCTGGCAGAATCAGCATGCCATAGTCGGAAAGGCTCTGCGGCTTTGGCCCCGCATCCTTCTTCAGCAGCGAGACGATGAGGATCGGGATCAGCGCCAGCACCACGCGCCAGAAGGCCGTCGCCATCGGTCCGACCTCGGACAGTCTGACGAAGATCGGCGAGCCGCCGATCGCCGCCCCGCCGAGAAGCAGCGCCGCGAGGGCGAAACGATTGGAAGGCGAGGCTTCGGAAAGGGTGGAGGCAGCCTGCGACATGGTCTCGATATTTCTGGTCGCCCGAATGCCGGGCGGGAATTGGTGGCCGAGTGACTATCAGAAGTCGCTCACCGGGGACAGTCGAAGAGCGACATATTGGTGGAAAATCAGGCAGGATGCCTATTCGTCGCGCTGGTCCGCAGCTTTTCGGCGATCTCGCCGGCGATGAAGAACGCATGCTCGGTCACCTGCGGTAGGCCCATCAGCTCGCCGAACGTGCCGCGTGCCAACGGGCCGGAGATCAGCAGGGAAGGATCTGCATGTCCGGACGGGCCGATCGCTTGCGAATGCTGGTTACAGGCAAGGCCAAGGCCGGTCGGATCGAGCGATAGGTGGCCGCTTGCCGCAAGTGCCGCGAGCCAGGGCTGGGTTTCGAGAATGCCACCATGCGCCGGGCCGGTGGTGACGACGACGGCGTCATAGCGCCGCTCCAGCGGCTGGCGCTGTTGACGCGGCTGCAGGGTGCAAAGAATGAGTTCGCCCTCGATGCGCGCATCGGCAACCGACCCGGCCAGGATATCCAGGCGGCCCGAGGCAATCGCTGCGTCGAGCACGGCCTCGACCTGCGGGGCGATGCGAAAGCGATGCACATCCCAATAGGGACGCAGATGGCGGACGAGACGGCGTCGTTCGGCAACCGGTAGCGCCTGCCAGAGATCGTATCCCTGCGCCCGCACCTGATCGATCACGCCATGCCAGCTTATGCCCTCTGCCTTCGCCGCTTTTATGGCAGTGCGGATCGCTGCCAACAACGATATGGCCGAATGGGCGGCATTGGAGACGAAATCGCCGAAGAGCTCCTGCGGTACCGGCGGATGGCCGCGAGACCGCAGACCGCGGCGCGAGATCGCGGTCACCGAACCGTCATGCCCGCGCTGCGCCAGCGAGGCAATGACATCGGCAGCCGTCAGGCCATTGCCGATGACCAGCACCCGGTCATGCGGGCGGACCACGTCGAGCGCGCCCGGCTTGGTGGTAT
>NZ_JALBGX010000127.1:0-18883 GCF_023006465.1 Rhizobium sp. PRIMUS64
CGGGCGGGGGAACAGCGGCGGGCGCTGCTGCAGCCGCCGCTTGCTTGCCACCGACGGCAGCCTGCAGTTGCGCCAGAAGCTTATTCCCGGTATCGCCGTGATCGGCGTCCGGCTGGTCGACGAGGGCACGCATATGGTCCTGGGCGGCGAGAACGGCGGCGACGAGTTCACTGGTCGCCGCGACCTCGCCCTTGCGGACGCGGTCGAAGGCTGTTTCGCAATGATGGGTGAAGGCGGCGAGCGCCTCGAAACCGAACATCGCGCCGGAGCCCTTGAGCGTGTGGAGCCCGCGGAACACGGCGTCGACGAGATCCTTGTTGTCGAGCTGGTGGGTCAGGTCGAGAAGACCGGCCTCGATCGCTTCGAGGCATTCGGCAGCTTCCGTGCGGAATACGGCGACCGGATCGAGCGTACTCATCGTCCGAGAACCTTCTTCACGATCTTCACCAGACTTTCCGGGTCGAACGGCTTGGTCAGCCAGCCCGTCGCGCCGGCGGCCTTGGCGCGCGCCTTGAGATCGGCGTCCGATTCCGTCGTCAGGAAGATGATCGGAACGCCGGCCTGCGCCGGCAGCTTGCGCAGTTCCTCGATCATCGTCAGCCCGTCCATGACAGGCATGTTGAGATCGGTCACGATCAGATCGAAGCTGCTGCCCTTGGCGGTCGCGAGGCCCTCTGCCCCATTGACCGCCTCGGTGACGCTATAGCCGGCATTGGTCAGCGTGACCTTGGTGGTCAAACGAATGCTGGCGGAATCGTCGACGGTCAGGATATTTGCACTCATAACGTCACCTCTTTATGCAACCAGAAATTTGCGTCTTCTTGATCGAAGGATTCGATGAAACCTGCGCGCTCAAGTACCTTCAAGACCGATCCATTGGCCGGCGAAGAAAGATTGAACGTCTTTCCCCTGGATTTTGCTTGGCGGCGCGAGGATTCGATGAGTTGAACGAAACTCAGATCCGCTTCCGCACCTTCTGGAATGCTGACGATGATTGTATCGCGACTATGAAATGCATCATTAAACTTGGAATATAGTTCGCTCACGTTACGAATGCCGAGCACGTCCGGCAAATTTATAGATTCGTAATATTGTTTCTTAGTATCCAATGCAGCCTCCTGGGCCAGAAAATACTTGACGACCCTAAAAGGACTCTCACGGCAGCGTTAATGCAGGGTAAACAGCGGTTGTAGGAAACTGCCGTCTAGCGTGTTCCGCGACTCCCAATTCTCATCCGGGATAAGTTGTATTTTTTTCTCAAAATTTAGAAATAAATAAAATAAAAACAATATGTTGAATCATCAACTCGAGCGTTAGGCTTTAACCGACACGTCATCGACATCTTTCGTTAATCACAACGCTGGCGAGTCCGGCGCGTTTACCGGACGTTTCCATCCTGCCCGTAAAAATAGAGTTGAATTGCCTGGATTTTAAGAAAAGGTATAAAAGTGGCACACGCTCTGGTATCACCGAACGCTGCAGCCTACACATCAGGACGGGACATCAGCCAGACCCTGGAATCCGCCCGCGGCCAGGTCGAGGAACGGTTCCTCGAAGGCGGCACCGTGCTGTTGTCGGTGATGGATGTCCTCAACCGTCTGTTGAACTCGCTCGAGAGTGTTACCACGACGCTCGACAACAAGGATGCGAGCGACACCAGCACCGATCTCCGCGCCACGGTCGAGAGCTTGACGGCGCTGCCGGTCACCGAGGAAAACCGCCAGCAGGCGCTCGTCTCGCTGGCGCATACCGGCAGGGAGCTGCGCAAGCACGTCTCCGACATGCAGGAGACGATGCGTTATCTCAGAACCTTCGCCGTGACCGTGAAGATCACCGGTGCCGGCCTTGCCGAATTCGCCGGCTTCGCCCAGGAGATCCTGGAGCGCATCTATTCCGGCACCGATGAGGTCAACCGTTTCGCCACGCATCTCGACAGTCTCGATAAGGAGGTCAAGCTCGCCACCTCCTTTGGCGCCAGCGTTTCCAAGGGTTATGCCGATACCGTTCCGGCCGTCGCCGGAGCCCTGCGCGATGATGCCGCCAAGATCGCCCAACATCGCAAGGATCTCGGCGTCATCGCCCGCGAGGTCGGCGCGATTGCCCGGGCCGTCCAGGGCAAGGTCGCCTCGACGCTGTCTGCCCTGCAGATCGGCGATATCACCCGCCAGCGCATCGAGCATGTACAGGCTACCTTTTCGCTCCTTGAGGATTTCTTTGCCGGCGAGGATGGCGCCAGCCTCGACGCCGGCGCGCGCCAGCGCCTCCAGAACGTCATTCACCACCTGACCGCAGCGCAGATGAGCGACATGTGCGCAAATTTCCAGCGGGATTCTGAGAACGTCGTCAAGACGATCGCGAGTTTCGACCACGACATGCGAGAGATCCTCAAGCTGCGCGATCAGATGAGCGGTCAGAGCGGCGAGGCCGGCGGCAACTTCATGCGCGCGCTGGAATCCAGCGTTTCGGCCGCCCACGAAATCGTCAAGCAGGTCGACACGGCAAGCCGCCAGGCCGATCAGGTGAGCCAGTCGACGATCGGCACGGCCGCCAAGCTCTCCGAAGCGATCGGCAACATCCGCGCCGTCAAGACCGACATTCACTATATGGCTTTGAATACCAACCTGCGCTGCAGCCGCCTCGGCGAGGAAGGCAAGTCGATCAACGTCGTCACCGCCGAACTGCGCATCTTCGCCGGCAAGCTCGATGATTCCGCCGACGCCATCGTCAACGGCCTGCCGGCGCTCGAAGCCGCAGCCGGGCGCGTCGCCCCCGCCACGGATGCCGGAGCCGGCAGCCTGGGAGAAAGCCTGACGTCGGCCGTCGGCAACATCCGCTCTGCAGCCAACGTGATGGAAAACGAATTGAAGGTGCTCGCCGAGAACGGTCGCGAGGTCGCCACCAAGATCAGCCTGCTGATCGGCAAACTCGATTTCCAGCATGATCTCGGTGAAGTCCTTGCCGGCTGCGCCGATCTGCTCGAAGGCGTCGCCGGCACTGAGGTCGCCGATATCTCCGATCTCGCAGAAACGATCGCGCCGCTCGACCGCAAGATCTTCAAGCACTACACGATGGTCCAGGAGCGCAACATTCATCGCGACATCATCCCGGCAAGCGAGGACACCACCCCCGCCCCGGCCGAGACCGCCAAAGCCGAAAACGATGAAGACCTCTTCGCCGATGCGCTTTTCTAAGTTGGGATACGGTCGCTATCGCCGCCGGAACTTGTTGGCGGCCTCGATCGCCGCCTTCTGCTGATCGTCCTCAATGCCGAGATAGAAATCCTCGAGCGACGGATCGGCAAGCCCGGCCCGGCGCGACAGCACGTACCACTTCGCCGCCTCGACCGGATTGGGCGGCGTGCCGATCGCATTGATATAGAGATGGGCGAGCTTGTTCTGCGCGACGACGTTGCCGCCATTGGCGGCAAGTTTCAGCCATTCGAAACCCTTGACGTAATCCTTCGGCCCACCGACGCCGTTGACCAGCCAGATGCCGAGATCGAGCTGGGCCGTGTCGAAACCGGCGCGCGCTGCACGTGCCATCCACTCGCGGGCAAGCTTTTTCTTTTCCTCCGGCAGGTCCTTCAGCGTCGCATAGATCTGCGCTACGGCATATTGCGAATCGGCAATGCCCTGCTCGGCTGATTTCTCGTAGAACGGCAGGGCGAGCTTCAGTCCCTTCTCGCCGGGATTGTCGGCGACGAGAAGCTGCGCCCAGTTGAATTCCGCCGAAGGATTGCCGCCCTCGGCCGCCTTGTGCATGTACTCGTCGGCCTTGACCTTGTCACGCGGCACGCCCTCGCCTTCCATCAGGATCAGCGCATATTTGAACATTGCCGCCGCATCGCCGCCTTCGGCCGCCTTGCCGTACCAGAAGGCAGCATTCTTCACGTCCTTCTTGACGCCGAGACCCTGCGAGAGGATTTCGCCGATCAGCGTCTGCGCCGCCGGATCGCCGAGCTGGGCGCGCGGCAGCGCCTTGTCCATTGCCGTCAGGTAATAACCGCGTTGGAAGGCGCCGTAAGCTTCATCGATCGGCCCCTTGTAATCCTTCTCCGGCGGCAGATCCGGCAACTTCGCACCCATGCGGTCGAACACGCCGACGCCATCGGAGGGCCCGACGTCCGAGGCGGAGGGCCGGTCCGTGCGGAAGGTCGAAGCCGGCGCTGTACCCGGCTGGCTGATGACGCTGTCCGACGCCTGCGCCAGGGCGACATTCGGCCCGGCCGCAACGAGGGCGGTCACGCTGGCAAGGATATATTTCAAAGGGCGGGCGGGCAGGATCGGCATGAGCGCGATTTCAATCCTCAAACCGTGGCGCTTTTTCGTCAAGCAACGCGTTGATTTCGGCAACGACCGACGGCGCCCGGCCGGGCTCACCAAAGACCGCCAGCCGCAGCGCCACGAACTCCGCACCAGTCTCGGCGACGGCGAGCGCCGAGGCCGGATCAGTGCCGCCCATGACGATGCAGGGAATCTCGATCATCGAGGCCCACCATTCGCCGAGCGCAAGGTTCTTCGGATGCGCCTCCGGCTTGATGTCGCCATCGAGCTTGCCGAAGAAGATATAGTCCGGCCTGACTTCGCCGATCTCCAGCGCATGGTGCCGGTCGGCCGCGTTGCCACCGCCGACGATCAGCTTCGGCGCATGTTTGTCGATCGCTTCCGAAAGCGCCTCGGCATTGCTGGAAAGGTGCAGGCCATCGGCCTTTGCCCGGCCTGCGACACGGCTGTCACCTGCAATCAGCGCGGCTGCTCCAGCATTCTGGATCAATGGCACCAGCTTTTCGGCATGTTTCTGGAAGGTGCCGTCGTCGAGCCCGTATTGCGGCACGATCACCGAGGCGACATCGCCGCCCTTCAGCGCATCGGCGACGATCTTTGCCTGTTCATCGGCATCGGCGATATCAGGTACGATGAGCACAAGGCGGCAGCGATTTTCCGGTTCGGTCATGAGGTCTTTCCGTTTCCGGCGAATTCCCCTTCGAAATGAGGGATCCGCACTCGTTTTGTGTGAGTAGTTCCGTTAGACGAGGCTTGCAAGAGGAGGACGTCGAAAGCATGCCGCAGGATTTGTCATTCTATTACGCCGCCGTGCCCGCCGTTCTGCTGGTGGGGCTCGCAAAGGGCGGCATGGGCGACGCTTTGTCGCTGATCGGCTTGCCCTTCCTCGCCCTCGTCGTCTCACCGGTCGAGGCGGCTGCCATCCTGCTGCCGATCCTGGTCTTCATGGACATGATCTCGCTCGTCATCTGGCGCAAACATGGCGACTGGGCGACGCTGAAGATCATGCTGCCGGGCGCCGTCTTCGGTATCGCGCTGGGCTGGGCGACCTCGGCCCTGGTTCCGGGCAACATGCTGCGCATCGTCATCGGCGCGGTGACCATCCTCTTCTGCCTGCGCTATTTCTGGAACAATTTCGGCCCCGGCGCCGGCAAGGTGATCCCGCCGCGCGGCCAGCGGCCGGTGGCTGCCAGCGTCTGGGGCACATTTTCCGGTTACGGCAGCTTCGTCGCCCATGCCGGCGGTGCGCCCTTCCAGATCTATGCCCTGCCGCTCAAATTGCAGCCGCGCGAATATACCGGCACCAGCGTGCGCTTCTTCGCGATCCTCAACGCCATCAAGCTGATCCCCTATTTTGCACTCGGCCAGCTCGATACCCAGAACCTTGCGACCTCCGCGACGCTTCTGCCCTTTGCCCCGCTCGCCACCATTGCCGGCGCGTGGTGCGTGCGCCGCATGAGGCCACAGATCTTCTATCCCTTCATGTATGCAATGGCGCTGATCGCCGCCTTCCTGATCGTGCGCGAGGGCCTTGGCTGGTAGAAACAACTAAAGCATGTCGCGCAAAACTGTGCAGCGGTTTTGCGATAACGACTGGCGTAAAAACAAAGACCGAAAGCGCAAGGCGCGACTCTGAAAGATCGCGACGCGCTTTGGAAACCACGGCACGCTGCAATGCACAATTTCCTTGCTGGCGCGGCCGGTTTGACGTAGCGTTCCTGCCATGTCGAACACGGACCCTTTCTCTGCGATTGCCGATCCGAACCGGCGGTTTCTGCTGGAGGAATTGCGTCGCGCGCCACGGACGGTCAATGAGCTCGCCGAGGGCCTGCCGATCAGCCGCCCTGCTGTTTCGCAGCATCTGAAGGCGCTACTCGACAGCAATCTCGTCTCCGTGACCTCGGAAGGCACCAAACGTATCTATACGGTCAACAACCGCGGCTTCGACAAGCTCAATTTGTGGCTGGATCAGTTTTGGGCCTGAGGCAGGTCCCCATAAGATCTGGGGATACGATGCGAATCATAAGAACGCGATGTGAGACGTGGCGGACCCAAAAGCGCCAGCCACGATGCCGGATGCATCGGACTGGCGCAAATCTGGTGTCAAATCACCGGTTCTTGCTAATTTTTGGCGGAATGGATGGATTTACCTTGTTGCGCAAGATGATCGCCCGGCGACCCTTGGGAAGATTAGTGGACGGATGACTTAAGACGCTGAATCTCGTCCTTGATGCGCAGCTTGCGGCGCTTGCATTCGGCAAGTTCCGTATCGGAAATAGAGGGAGATGTTCTGAGCGCGTGCAACTCCTCCTCGAGAGCAACATGCTTTTTCTGGAGTGACTCAAGATGAGCTTGAACAGTCATATGACCCTTCCTTCCTCTTTACCCTCCCCGGCCATCATCGTCGGGGATCAAGGTGTCAACGGCCGGACTGTGACATATTTTTGAAGGCTTGTCGAAGGCCAAAAGATGGAGACTGGATGGCAATTTCATGATCAAGACTAACTAGCCGTTACCTGTATTTGGTGATAGGAGCTTGCGGAAATCATCGGCAGATCGGACAAGGTCCAGGGACGGTAACGGGGAATGCATATGGCCGATCAGGAACAGGCGGAAATCAGGCTCACGGTGGCGCGTCTGCGTCAGGAGCACGAGGATTTCGATGCCGCGATCAACGCCATGATCCAGACCGGATGCGATGCTCTGCGGATCCAGCGTATGAAAAAGAAAAAGCTCGTCATCAAGGACAGGCTCTCCAAGCTGGAAGATCAGATCATCCCTGACATCATCGCCTGAGAGGGAATAGCAGCAACGATGACAGACAGACCACCCGTCGCCATCATCATGGGCAGCCAGTCCGACTGGGAGACCATGAAAAACGCCGCCGACACGCTGGAGGCGCTTGAGATCCCTTATGATGCGCGCATCATTTCGGCGCACCGCACAGTGGACCGATTGGTCAATTTCGCCAAGGGCGCACGTGCGGAGGGCTTCAAGGTCATCATCGCCGGCGCCGGCGGCGCTGCCCACCTGCCGGGCATGACCGCCGCGATGACACCGCTGCCGGTTTTCGGCGTGCCGGTCCAGTCGAAAGCCCTGTCCGGCCAGGACAGCCTCCTTTCCATCGTGCAGATGCCGGCCGGTATTCCTGTGGGCACGCTTGCCATCGGCAAGGCCGGCGCGGTCAACGCCGCCCTTCTCGCCGCCGCCGTGCTTGCCCTTTCCGACGAAGAAATCGCCGACCGGCTCGACGAATGGCGCGAGCGCCAGAGTGCTGCCGTCGCGGAATACCCGATGGACGACCTATGACGGCAAGAACGATCGGCATTATCGGCGGCGGCCAGCTCGGCCGCATGCTGGCGATTGCCGCCGCCCGGTTGAATTTTCGCACGGTCATCCTCGAGCCGCAGCCGGACTGCCCGGCCGCCCAGCTCGCCAACCGGCAGATTACCGCCGCCTACGACGATCCCGCGGCACTGGCCGAACTCGCCGATATCTGCGATGTCGTCACCTACGAATTCGAAAACGTGCCCGTCGCGGCCGCCGAAAGGCTCTCGGCGACCGTGTCGGTTTATCCGCCGCCGAAGGCGCTGGAAGCCGCCCAGGACCGCCTCGTCGAAAAGCGCTTTCTCAATGACTGCGGCATATCAACCGCCCGCTTCCACGCGATCGACAGCCAGGCCGATCTCGAGACGGCACTGAAGGATTTCGGCGGCCAGGGCGTGCTGAAGACCCGGCGTCTCGGTTATGACGGCAAGGGCCAGAAGGTTTTCCGCTCGGCCGCCGACAGCCCGGAGGGCGCCTATGCCGCACTCGGCGGCGTGCCGCTCATCCTCGAAAGTTTCGTCGCTTTCGAGCGCGAGGTCTCGATCATCGCCGCGCGCGCCACCGACGGGACGGTCGTCTGCTTCGATCCCGCCGAGAACGTGCACCGCAACGGCATCCTCCATACCTCGACGGTTCCCGCCGCGATCTCTGCAGCGACGGCGGACTCGGCGCGCCGATCGGCCGAAAAGATCCTTGCCGCGTTGAACTATGTCGGCGTCATCGGCATCGAATTCTTCGTGCTTGCCGATGGCGGCCTGATCGCCAACGAGATGGCGCCGCGTGTGCACAACTCCGGTCACTGGACGGAAGCCGCCTGCGTCGTCAGCCAGTTCGAGCAGCATATCCGGGCCGTCGCCGGCCTGCCGCTTGGCAGTGCCGAACGGCATTCCGACTGCATCCTGCAGAACCTGATCGGCGACGATATCCTTGCCGTTCCCGACTGGTTGCGGCGCCCCGACACGCTGGTTCATCTCTATGGCAAGACCGAGTGGCGCCCCGGCCGCAAGATGGGTCATGTCACCACCTTGACGCCGAAATCGCTGGTTTTGGCCTGAGAAAACACCCTTGTGCCTTGGGAAAAACACCTTCATGTGGTTGACACGGAAAAGGTGACGAGGTATCTGCTCCCCCACCTAAACAGCGCGCCCGATGGCGCGCTTTTGATTGTTAAAGATACGGGCGAATGTGAATTCCCCCATAGAGATCGCGGATCAGAAAAATGAAGATCAAGAATTCGCTCAAGTCGCTCAAGGCTCGTCACCGTGACAACCGTCTGGTTCGCCGCAAGGGCCGCATCTACATCATCAACAAGCTGAACCCGCGCTTCAAGGCTCGTCAGGGCTGATTTCGCGCGTCCGGATCGCCTCGCCGCGCAGGTTGCGCCGGTAGATATATCCGGTGGGTCGCTGCGGCGATCACGTCAAATTTGTTTGATCTTCGGCGTTGGCGGGCTAATATGTCCGCCATGCGCTTTTTTGCTTTGACGTCAGCGGCACTGCCGCTCGCCCTCATCCTGCTCACCTCCCCCTTTCCGGCCGCCGCCGCGGAACAGTCGGCTGCCGCGACGAAAAAGGATGTCATCGTCGAACAGACGGATGTCAACGGTTCACCCAAGCAGCACCTCGACCAACTCTTCAGCCAGTTGAAGCGTGAACGCGACCCCGACAAGGCCAGCGGCATCGCCAATGAAATCCGCATGGAATGGAACGATTCCGGCAGTGCCACCGTCAATCTGCTGATGCAGTGGGCCGACAAGGCGATCGAGGAAAAGCGCAATCCCGCTGCCCTCGATTTCCTCGATGAGGCGATCGCGCTGAAACCCGATTATGCCGAAAGCTGGAACCGCCGCGCCACGCTGAATTTCGTCATGGGCAATTACCGCAAGTCGATGTCCGACATCGAACGTGTGCTCGATCTTGAGCCGCGCCATTTCGGCGCGCTCTCCGGCATGGCAGCGATTCTCAGCAATTCCGGCAACGACCAGCTGACCTTGAAGGCTTGGGAGCGTTTTCTCGATGTCTACCCCGCCGAACGCACCGCGCAGGAACAGGTCAACACGCTGGCGGAAAAACTCGCCGGCAATCGCACCTGATTCCCAGGCTGATATCTTGACGTTGGATCGCGCCGCGCAATTTAAAGCATGTCGTGCAAAAGTGTGCAGCGGTTTGCGATAACGACATGCGTAAAACAAAGACCTGAGCGCGACGCGCTTTAGAATCTAGAGGGAACGATGTAGCGGTTTGTCCGCCTGCAGGTCATCCCGCAATTATCGCTCGTTGAGATCATGCTTGCAGAAGTTTCCGCTCTTCTCGCCCCACTCGCCGCCGCCATCGGTTACTCCACTTATAAGGCGCGGCAATTCGAACAGGCTTATCCGAATATCGGCGAACTGACGGATGTCGGCGGCTACCGCATGAATGCCGTCCACATCGAGCGTCCCCAAAATGCGGATCTGCCGGCACTGGTCTTCATTCACGGCGCCAGCGGCAATCTGCTCGATCAGGTCGTCGCCTTCCGCGCCGCACTCGAAGGCCGGGCAGAAATGCTGTTCGTCGATCGTCCCGGCCATGGTTATTCCGAGCGCGGCGGCCCCGAGAATGCCGTCCCCTCCGGCCAGGCCGATGCGATCGCCAGGCTGATGGAAAAGCGCGGCATCGAAAAGGCGATCATTGTCGGCCATTCCTTCGGCGGCGCGATCACCGCCGCCTTCGGCCTGCGCCATCCTGACAAGACATCAGGCCTGCTCTTCCTCGCGCCCGCCACCCATCCCTGGCCGGGCGGCATCGACTGGTACTATCACGTGGCGACGGTGCCGATTGTCGGCTGGCTCTTCAACCATGCGATCGTCGTGCCACTCGGGCTGAGCCGGCTGGAGCGCGGCACGCGGAACGTCTTCCGCCCTAATCCGCGCCCGGCCGACTACATCGAAAAAACCGGTCCGTCGCTCGTATTGCGCCCCGGCGCCTTCCAAAACAACGCCGCCGATTTCAAAAGGCTGCTCGCCTATGTGAAGGAGCAGTCGCTGCTCTATTCGCAGATCACCGCGCCGACCGTCATCATAACCGGCGACAGCGACGAGATCGTCTGGGAACACTTGCACTCGCGCGGCCTTGCCCGCGATATATCAGGCTCCGAACTCATCACCGTCAGCGGCGTCGGCCACAAGCCGGATTATCTCGCGACCGATGTCGCCATCGCCGCCATGGAAAAAATCGCCGGCAAGCCGCTCGACCTGCAGGCGGTTGCCCGCAGGGCCGAGGAGAGACTTGCCGCCGCATCACACAATCGGACGGTCGTAACCGTGCCGTCGTTGGGGCCAGGCGCCCTGCATGGCGCATGACCTCTCCGGCTTGGATTTCCGGCCCGCGAGACCGTCGGCGGTCCGCCTGAATGCTGCTTCAAGCGCTGAGACGCACACCGCCGTCGCAGGTGATGACATGGCCGCTCATGAAGCCATTTCCGATCAGGAAGGCGATCGCCTCTGCAATATCCTCCGGCCTGCCGACACGACCGACCGGCGTGCGGCCGGCGAAATCCGCAAAAACGCTGCCGCGCTGCTCCGGCGGCAGGAAACTCCACCACGGCGTATCGACGACCCCAGGTGAAACGCCGTTGACACGCAGCGGCTTCAACTCGGCGGCAAGCACCGGCACCATCGCCTCGATGCCGGCATTGACGGCCGCAAGTCCAGCCGTGCCAGGCATCGCTGCCTGCGCGCTGACTGCCGAAACGAAGGTGATGCTGCCGCCCGGCTGCAGCAGCGGCAGTGCTGCCTGGGCTGTCGCGGCATGCGGAATGAGCTTGGTCTGAAACCCGGCAAGCAGATCCGCCATGTCGAGCGTCGCGAAGGGTCCGGCGCCGTGTCCGCTGCCCATCGCCAGCACGAGATGACCGAATGCGCCGATCCCGGCAAAAGCCTCCCCAAGGCCGGAAAGCTCCGCCGCATCGAGCACGAGGCTGCGCCGCTCGCCCTCGAGCGATGCCGTCGCCGCGGCAAGCTTTTCGCCGTCGCGGCCCGCAATGGTGACCGTGTAACCCTGTTTCAAAAGTAATTTCGCCGTGGCAAGGCCGATGCCGGAAGAACCGCCGATGACGACCACATGCTGCAAAGACATGATGCTACTCCTTGAATTGATCGAGCCGCAGACGCTTCAACCACCTGCGACACCGGCATCATGCGCGGCCCGGAAACGGCAAACAGTTCCGGTTTTATCCTGGTATCAATACTGATATGATTCCTGCCATGGACCAGAGATCCGACACATTCGAAGCCCGCCGCCGTGAATTCGCAGCCTTCCTGCGCTCCCGTCGCGAACGGCTGACGCCCTCCGAGGTCGGTTTGCCGGAGGGGTTTCGCCGGCGCACGCCGGGTCTCCGGCGTGAGGAGCTCGCCATGCTCGCCGGCGTCGGCACCACCTGGTACACCTGGCTGGAACAGGGCCGCGACATCAGGCCCTCCATGCAGGTGCTCAACGCCCTTGCCGATGCGCTGCGCCTCGACGAGGCCGAGCGCCGACATCTCTTCACCCTCAACAATCGCCAAGCGCCGCAGGCAGTCTCATCCGCACTCGAATGCGTCGACGAGCCGCTGCAGCGCATGCTCGCTAACCTGACCCACCAACCGGCTTATGTACTTGGCCGCCGGTGGGACGTGCTCGCGTGGAACCGTGCCGCCGAGGTGCTGTTCGGCGGTTACGACACGCTCGACCGCGACGAGCGCAATACCATGCATCGCCTCTTTGCCGACCCCGCGCATCGCAAGCTGCTCGTCGACTGGGAGGCGGTTGCCCGCGTCTCGCTGGCGATGTTTCGCGCCGACAGCGCGCGTTATGCCGGCGATCCGGATTTCGAGCGGCTGATCGCGCTGCTGAAACAGGCAAGCGCTGAATTTCGTGTTTGGTGGCAGCGCCACGAGGTCGTCAATCCGCTGTCCGGCATAAAGCGCATCAACCATCCCCTCAAGGGCCGCATGTCCTTCGAGCATACCGGCCTGACACTGACGAGCCGGCCGGAGATGAAGCTCATCGTCTATACGCCGCTCGATCACGATGACACCAACCGGAAACTCGCCGAACTCCTCACGCTTTAAGTTTTGTTTTCGCATATCGTCGTCGCAAAGCCGCTGCACACTTTTGCGCGACATGCTTTAAAGCCAACCCCTTGCATTGCCTCAGGCTGTCGCAGCCCCATATGTTTTTTCATCATTGTCCATAGGAGGGGAAATCATGGGCCGCCTGCATATCGGGACGATCTCCGTCATATCAGCATTGTCGCTGAGCCTTACCTCGGCTTTCGCCGCCTCGCCTGCGCCCGTAGAAGCCGAGCACGGCATGGTCGTCACCGCCCAGCATCTGGCGACCGATGTCGGTGTCGAGGTGCTGAAAAGCGGCGGCAACGCCGTCGATGCGGCAGTTGCCGTCGGCTATGCATTGGCAGTAGTCTATCCCGCGGCCGGCAATCTCGGCGGCGGCGGCTTCATGACCATCCGCCTGAAGGACGGCACGAAGACTTTCCTCGATTTTCGCGAACGCGCACCGCTAGCCGCAACGAAGACCATGTATCTCGATGCCAAGGGCGATATCGTGCCACGCGCCAGCCTCGACGGTTATCTCTCGGTCGGCGTGCCGGGCTCCGTCATGGGCTTCGAGACCGCGCGCGAGAAATACGGCACCAAATCGCGCCAGGATCTGATCGCGCCGGCACTTCGCTTCGCCAAAGAGGGTTTCACCCTGGAACAGGGCGACGCCGCAAGTTTCGCCGGCAACGCCAAGCGCCTCGCCAAGGATGAGGCGGCGGCAAAGATATTTCTGAAACCGGACGGCAAACCCTATGCATCCGGCGAAAAACTCCAGCAGCCGGACCTTGCTTCGGTCCTGGCAGGCATCTCCGAAAAAGGCTCCGATGCCTTCTACAGGGCCGCGCCCGCTGAGGCGATCGTCAAGGCGAGCCAGGCCAAAGGCGGCATCCTTGCCAAGGAGGATTTCGAGCAATATGCTGTGCGCGAATTGAAGCCGATCGAGTGCAATTACCGCGGCTACGACATCATCTCCTCGCCGCCACCTTCCTCCGGCGGCGTCATCATCTGCGAGATCCTCAACGTTCTGGAAGGCTATCCGCTCTCCTATCTCGGCTATAACTCGGCCGAAACCGTGCACCTCATGGTCGAGGCGATGCGCTATGCCTATGTCGACCGCAATGCAGCACTCGGCGATCCCGATTTTGTCGAGAACCCGGTCGCCAAGCTTCTCGACAAGAAATATGCCTTGGAGACTGCCGCCAAGATCGACCCCTACAGGTCTGGCACCTCGGCGAACCTCAAACCGCTCGGCGGCAAGGAAAGCACCGAGACGACGCATTATTCGATCATCGACGACGAGGGCAATGCGGTCGCCGTCACCTATACGCTGAACGGCTCCTTCGGCGCCGGCGTCGTGGCACCCGGCACGGGCATCCTGCTCAACAACGAGATGGACGATTTCACCTCCAAGCCCGGCGTGCCGAACCTCTACGGACTGGTGCAGGGCGAAGCCAATGCCATCGCGCCGAAGAAGACGCCGCTCTCCTCGATGAGCCCGACGATCGTCACCCGGGACGGCAAGCCCTTCATGGTGATCGGCAGCCCCGGCGGCTCGCGCATCATCACCATCACGTTGGAAGCGATCCTCAATGTCGTCGATTTCGGCATGGATATCAGCCAGGCGGTCAACGCCCCGCGTCTCCACCACCAATGGCAGCCCGACAAGGTCTTTCTCGAACCCTATGCGCTTTCGCCCGATACCGAAAAGACGCTCGCCGCCATGGGCTACAGCTTCGATGGCGGCAATGACGCGCCGCAATGGGGCCAGGCCGCCGGCATCCTCGTCGGCGGCAAAAGCCTTGCCGCCATCGCGAAAGGCGGCGGCGCCCGCTACAACGGCGCCATGGATAGCCGCGCAGCGGAAGGGTCGGCAAGCGGCTACTGACGCTTCGGGGATCGCCCGATCAAACAGTCAGCGGAAGCGCAACGCGGTTCGAGAAGCAGCGGTGGCACCATTCATGTCACCGTGACAAAGTCGCCGTTCACAATTGGCTTGCCGCGCCCTATGCATGGGCGAACCCGCAAGCAGAAAGATTCCCGAATGGCCAGCATTGAAATGATTGTCGCAGCTCGCGCCCGTCTGCGCGGTCATGCAAGGCGCACGCCGCTTCTCTCCTCCCCTTTCCTCGATGAGATCGCCGGCCGGCGTCTGTTCGTGAAAGCCGAATGTCTGCAGCATTCCGGCTCATTCAAGTTTCGCGGCGGCTGGTCGGCCGTCTCCGGCCTTGATGCTGCGGTACGCTCGAAGGGCGTCATCGCCTTCTCCTCCGGCAACCACGCCCAGGGCGTTGCGCTTGCTGCCAAGCTGCACAATATCCCCTCCGTCATCATCATGCCGAGCGATGCGCCGAAGCTGAAGATCGCCAACACCCGTGCCTTCGGTGCTGAAGTGGTGCTCTACGACCGCGTCAACGAGGATCGCGACGAGATCGGCGCGAGGCTTTCGGCCGAGCGCGGCCTGACACTGATCAAGCCCTTCGACGAACCGCTTGTCATCGCCGGCCAGGGCACGACCGGCCTCGAAATCTCTGAGCAGGCTGGGGAGGAAGGCGTTACATCCGCCGAAGTCCTCGTTCCCTGCGGCGGCGGCGGATTGACCTCCGGCATCGCGCTCGCCCTTGAAGCCAGTTCCCCCGGCTTTCGTGTCCGCCCCTGCGAGCCCAAGGATTTCGACGACACCACCCGCTCGCTCGCCTCCGGCAAGATCGAACGCAACGCGACGGTGTCAGGCTCGATCTGCGATGCGATCGTTACCCCGCAGCCGGGCAACATCACCTTCCCGATCCTCAAGCGCCTCGCGGGCCCTGGCATCGTTGTCACCGACGAGGAGGCGCTACGCGCCATGGCGCTCGCCTTCACGCGGTTGAAGATCGTCGTCGAGCCTGGCGGCGCCGTGGCGCTCGCCGCCGCCCTTTTCCACGGCGAGGCGCTGGAAAGCGACACGATCGTCGCCGTCACCTCGGGTGGAAATGTCGATGCCGATATCTTCGCCATGGCGCTCGAACGGTTCGGCTAGACAGCGCGCAATCGGCCGCAAATGCCGTCAACGCTCTTGGGCCATCCGCAGCATATGCCGCGGATGGTTTTCGTCAGCAAACCATCATGCCAGCTTGTAACGCTTGGCCGGCATGCTGCGGGACAGGTTGGGCATCAATGCCTGGCGCGCCTGCTCGTAGGCCGACAGCAAGCCTGCATCCTCAAGCGCCGGAATCGTTGCGAACTCACCTTGCTTAAGGCCGGCGAGCGATGCATCGACCATGTCTTCGGCCGACATTACGATCTCGTTCGGCAGATGCTCTATCGGCGTGCCGGCAATGCCCCAGAATTCCGTCGCCGTGGCCCCCGGTAGCACGGCCTGGATACGGATGTTCTTCTCCGCAAGCTCATGCTTCAGCGACTGGCTGAAGGCGAGCACGAACGCTTTCGTGGCGCCATAGACGCCGTTCAGGCGCTCTGGCGCAATCGCCACGATGGAAGCAATGTTAATGATCGTGCCACCGCCACGGGCAACGAAACCGGGAACGGCGGCATACGTCAGCCGCATCAGCGCCGTGACGTTGAGTTCGATCATCTTCTGCATCTTGTCGACATCGGCGGCGAGCAGCGGCGCCGTTCCGCCGACGCCGGCATTGTTGACCAGAAGCGTGATGCTCCGGTCTTGCTTCAGCACGCCTTCGACACGGGCGAGGTCGGCCGTGTTGCCGAGGTCAGCCACAACGGTCTCGACCGCCCTGCCCGTCTCCTCAGTCAGCCCGCTTGCCAAGGCCTTCAGCCGCTCGCCGTTACGGGCAACGATGATCAGGTCGTAACCCTGCTTTGCCAGCCTGTGCGCATAGACTGCGCCGATGCCCGAGGATGCGCCGGTTACCAGCGCAGTACCCTTGTATTCCTGTGTCATGATCCATCTCCTTCAATTGCGCCGGCGTCTGCCCTGCACTTGAGGAGAGTCATACTCCGGATTGTCAGCGTCCTGAATGTCATATATACCACCTTTTAGGACATAGGAGCTTAGCCATGCAGACCATCGCTTTCCTGCTCTATCCCGGCTTCCAGATCATGGGCCTGGCGGCCGTGTCGGCCTTCGAATTCACCAATCTGCATTTCCGCGAGAAGGTCTACGACATCCGCTACCTCTCGGAAGCCGGGGGGTCGCTGCGCACCTCGCTCGGCATGACGATCGAGACCGAGCCCTTCGGCGATCCCGGATTCGATACGCTGATTGTCACCGGCGCACCCGGCATTGCGTTGCCAAGCCCCGGCGAAAGCGGCTTCATTCGCGCGGCTCTTGGCGCCTCTCGCCGCATCGCTTCGATTTGCACCGGCACCTTCTTCCTCGCCGAAGCCGGCATTCTCGACGGCCGGCGCGCGACGACGCATTGGTATCTCGCCCGCCAAATGAAGGCGCGTTACCCAAAGATCAAGGTGGAAGAGGATCGCATCTTCATCATCGACGGTTCGGTCTGGACATCGGCCGGCATGACGGCCGGGATCGATCTGGCACTCGCCATGGTCGAGAAGGACCACGGCATTGAAGTCGCCCGCGCCGTGGCCCGAATGCTTGTCGTCTATCACCGCCGTTCCGGCGGCCAGTCGCAATTTTCCGCGCTGCTGGAGCTGGAACCGAAATCCGACCGCATCCAGAAGGCGCTCGACTTTGCCCGCGGCAATCTGAAATCGCAGCTTTCGGTCGAAGAACTGGCGGAAGCCGCCCATCTCAGCCCCCGTCAATTCAGCCGAGCTTTCCGCGCCGAAACCGGGCAGTCACCGGCCAAGGCCGTGGAAAATCTCAGGCTCGAAGCCGCCCGGCTGATGATGGAGCAGAGCCGCCATCCGATTGACGTCGTCGCCGACGAGACCGGCTTTGCCGACCGCGAGCGTATGCGCCGCGCTTTCCTGCGCGCCTTTGGCCAGCCGCCGCAGGCAATACGCCGCAACGCCCAGCAGGAACTGCAGATGTGAGCACCCAGCCTGCGACGGCTGGGTGCTTTCTGTCCTCGCTACTGTTGCTTAAGCGCCCGGCGGATCGCGATCTCGACCGGCGAATAGGCGCCGTCCTCCCGTTCGAGCCGGAGAGGTTCAGAAGGCGCAAGGCCGGGCTGCGCCATGAAGCGCGGCTGCCTGCCGCGATGCATCTGCGCTGCATGGATGACGAACGGATGGCACAGATAGACCGTGCCAGCCGGGCCCGTGGCTAACGCCAGCGGCCGGTCCTCCCCCACATGCTCCAGCCAGAGGTACGCCATTCCCGCCTCGCCCGCTGGTGCCAGGAGGCGTGCGATATCCTTGTGCGAACCGACGCGGATGCGGGTCGGCGCGTCCTCCTCTCCGACATCCGAGAACAGGAAAAGCATCAGCAACGCCCGCCCGCGCGAGGTGATGTTCACCCGCCAGGCAGAAAAATCCCGCTGCTCGTTTGGATCGGAACCCTCGCCGGGAAAGCTGAGGTCGACATGCCAGCCGGCATCACCGGGATCATCGGAATGGGGGAAGCGCACCGGAAAACTGCCAAGTCCATTGCGCGGCTCCCAGCGACCGGTGCCGACGAGCTGGTCGAAGGCCGAATGCAATACCGGCGTGTTGACGGCTTTCTCAAACGGCCCGCCGCCATAGCCGGCAAGTCGCACGACGGGCTGCGTCCACGTGCTTGGATCATCAGCAGCGAAGGGAATGTCACGCCACATGATGGCACGGGCTTCCTCGGCCAATGCGGGGGGAAAAGCGTCGTCGATCCTGACGAAACCGTCCTCGATGAATCGCTCGATCTGCGCAGCACTCAGTGCCGGCGGGTAAACATCTGCTGTCATGAAATATCTCTCTATCGCCAAACCTGCCGGCTCTTTCCTTGGCCAGACGCAGGGTGGTTACATCCACGGCAACGCACCAGCCACGAAGGCTGGTCAGCGGCCGCATCTTCTGATGCCCGAAGGCAGAGCCTTAGAGGCTCAAGAAGAAGACCGAAGCGATATTGAGGGTGAACGTCTTCATAGCGGTTCGAGGCTATAGGCTTGCGCCCGAGGGGTCAATGCGGAGATGTCAGGCCAACACCTCGCGCAGCGCGCCATGCACCGACAGAAGCACGAGCTCGGCAAGCCGGGCCACAGCCGGTTGCGGTTCGGCTTCCGCCCGATGCAGGACCAGGCCGAGTGTCGGCAAATCCGGCAGGCCGATCGTCTCCGGCACGAGCGGCCGGACCTTC
>NZ_JALBGX010000128.1:0-18791 GCF_023006465.1 Rhizobium sp. PRIMUS64
GCCGTCGCGATCGGCGCCGGCAACGTCGCCTATGGAGACGGCGCGGTCGCCATCGGTGATCCGAGCTATGCAAGCGGCACCGGCGCCTTTACCGGCGGCGCGAACAACATCGCCAATGGCGACGGCACGTCAAGCGCCACGGCAGCCAATGCCGCCAACGGCGCGGTTGCGATCGGTAATGCCAATGTCGCCATTGGTCAGGGATCTGTTGCGATCGGCAATACGAGCCGAGCGGGCGCTGCTGGTGCGGTCGCCTTCGGTGACGGTGCCGTCGCCAACAATGCCGACGATGTCGCCTTGGGTTCGGGCTCGGTCACCGATGCCGCGGTCGGCACGGCCAGCACCGTGATCGGCGGAACGACCTATAACTTCGCGGGGACCAGCCCGACGAGCACCGTCAGCGTTGGCGCGGCGGGTGCAGAACGCACCATCACCAATGTCGCGGCGGGCCGGATCAACGTCGGCTCCACCGACGCCATCAATGGCTCGCAGCTTTTTGCGACCAATCAGCAGGTTACCCAGAACACCACCGACATCGCCAATCTCGGCGATACGATCACCGACATCAACGACGGCGCCGGCATCAAATATTTCCACGCCAATTCGACGCTGTCGGATTCGCAGGCGCTGGGGACCGATTCGGTCGCCATTGGCCCGAACGCAGTCGCGAACAATGCCGGGGACGTGGCGATCGGCCTGAACTCGGCATCCGGAACGACCACGGCCGTCGGCGGTACGACGATCGGCGGCACGGCCTACAACTTCGCCGGAACGACACCGGCAGGCGCTTTCTCGGTCGGTTTGGCGGGCGCCGAGCGCCAGATCCAGAACGTCGCGGCCGGCCAGCTCTCGGGCAGCTCGACCGATGCCGTCAACGGCTCGCAACTTTTCGCGACCAACCAGCAGGTCACGCAGAACACCACCGACATCGCCGATCTCGGTACTACGGTCAACAATATCGCTGGCGACACGTCAACGACCTTCACCGATGCTAATGGCGACGGCATCCGGTATGTGCGCACCAATGACCGGACGCTTCCGGTCAGCGATTCCTCCGCTCAAGGCATCGGCTCAACCGCGGTCGGATACGATGCCACCGCGGTCGCCGACAATTCGCTGGCGCTCGGCCGCGACAGCCAAGCGACGATCGACGGCGGGGTAGCGCTTGGCTCCGGATCGATTTCCGATCGGGCCCTGGCGCCTGCGACCGGCCAGATCGGTGCCGGCCCGACGAACTTCGTCGAATACAACACCACCGACAAGACGCTCCTGGGGGCGGTATCGGTTGGCACCAACACCTCATACCGGCAGATCACCAATGTCGCGGATGGCACCAGTGCCCAGGACGCGGTCACCATTCGCCAGCTCCAAGGCGCCATCGCCTCGGTCGCAACGACCCCGAGCAAGTATTTCCATGCCAATTCGGCAGCCGGCGATTCGCTGGCTGTCGGAGCTGAATCGATTGCTGTCGGTCCTACCACCGTGGTCAACGGTGACAACGGCATCGGCATCGGCAATGGCGCGATCGTCGACCAGGTCGCACCTGGCGGCACGGCGATCGGTCAGAACGCACATGTCATGTTGGCCGACGGTGTTGCGCTCGGGACGAATTCGACAGCGGCAGGCGTTCAGTCGGTTGCGCTCGGTGCGGGCGCAACGAGCAACCACATCAACAGTGTCGCGCTTGGTGCGCAATCGATCACCACGGTGGGCGCGCAGACGAACTACGCCGGCTTTGGCCTTGCCGCCTTGCAGAACTCGGCCGGCGAGGTGTCGCTCGGCTCGGCCGGAGCGGAACGCAAGCTGACCAACGTCGCAGCCGGTTCGGTTGATACCGACGGCGTGAACGTTAGCCAGCTTAGGGGCCTCGGCACCAACATCACCAATCTGATCGGCGGCGGCACGACAATCAACCCGGACGGCACGGTCACCGGCCCGACCTACAACATCCAAGGTGGCAGCTATACGACCGTCTATGATGGCTTCACGGCCGTCGACAATGCCCTCACCAACATCGCCAATGGCGGCGGCATCAAATACTTCCACGCGAATTCGACGCTGGCCGACTCCATTGCCTCAGGCACTGACAGCGTCTCGATCGGTCCTGAAAGCGTGGCGAGCGGGACCAACAGCCTGGCTGCCGGGCACGGGTCCACGGCGACCGGTACGGGTGCGGTCGCGCTCGGCCAAGGCGCGCAGGCGAACAACGCAAACGATGTCGCTCTCGGTTCGGGTTCCGTGACGGAAGCGGCCGTCGGTACTTCGGGGACCACAATTCGGGGCACCCGGTACGACTTTGCGGGAACCGCGCCGGTCGGAACCGTCAGTGTTGGCGCGGATGGAGCGGAAAGAACCGTGACAAACGTCGCGGCCGGGCGCATTTCCGCCGACAGCACCGACGCCATCAATGGTTCCCAGCTCCACGCGACCAATACGGCAATCGAGGATTTGCAGGGCGGCATTGGCAATATCAACGATAGTGCGGTTTTCTATGACCTCAACCCGGACGGCAGCAAGAAAAACAGCATCACCCTCCAGGGTGGCGACGTAAATGCACCGGTCGTCATCTCGAATGTCGGCAGAGGTGTGAGGGACACTGATGCGGTCAATGTAGCTCAATTGAATCAGACCTACGCCGATGCCAAGTCCTACACGGACAATCGTGTGAACTATGCCATTGATTCCGCCAATGACTATACGGACCAAAAGTTCGGCAAGCTCAACCGGGAGATGGGCAGCATCCGTTCAGAGGCCAGGGCGGCGGCAGCAATTGGACTTGCCGCGGCGTCGCTTCGTTATGACGATCGCCCAGGCAAGCTAAGCGTGGCGATGGGCGGTGGTTTCTGGCGCAGAGAGGGCGCACTTGCGTTCGGTGCCGGTTACACCAGCGAAGATGGCCGCGTTCGCGCCAATCTTTCCGGCACTGTCGCCGATGGGGATGTTGGTGTCGGTGCTGGTCTCAGCTTCACTCTGAACTGAGGTCTGCATGTTCAGGAGAGCGGGTCCCGTTTCCTCGGTCTTCACAGCATGCCTTTTCTTGTACGGCCCGCAGGCGGCCGGACAGGAGGCAATCGCGTCCGGTTACCGAATCAGGCCGCCCGAAGTCGCGGTTCCAGATGGCGCAACGCTAGGCCAGTATCAGAGAATGATTAGACCGTTCGAGAATTGGACGCTGATCTGCGACGAAAATCTGAAAGCTCGACAAAGGGTCTGCAACGTTACTCAGACGATTGAAAACCTGGCAGGACAGCTCGCCTTCAGCTGGTCACTTGCCGCCACACCGGAAGGCAAGCCCTACATGATTCTGAGGACCGCACCGGTTGCCAGGAGCGATGGCGTTGTCTCGTTGAAATTCGAAGACCGGAAAGAGCCGATAGAAGTTCAACTCGATGGGTGCAATCAAGCTGTCTGCATCGGAGTGCTGCCGGTCGGCCCCATCATGCGCGAGCAGATCTCGAAGGATTCGGCATCGACGGTGTCCTATTCGATAAGAGACGGGAGAACCGTCAGCGTAACCGCAACCCTCAGAGGCCTTTCCAGGGCGGTTGAGGCGATCAATTAACGGAGGCATTTCACGATGGACCAGCAGTCGATTCATGATCGGATAATGTCCCGAAAGAACGGCGGTGTCGCTGCGGACCGGGAAGATGACGGGGACAGGCCGCCGCGGAACTGGCTGAAAACGACAGCCCTGTCGCTGCTCGGTCTCGCTGCCATCGGCGCCGCTGGATACGCTGCAGGGCGCTATGAAGCAATCGGGAATTTCCTCTCGCAGCCGGCCATCGCAGAAACGAATGACGCCGCTTCGACGCCGGCCGATACGCCATTTCTTCAGCACGCCAAAAAGGCAGGTCTTCAAGCTTGCTCCAACGTCTTTCCGGGCTTGGGAGCACTACTGACGAACGGCTCGCAATACGCCGTCCAGTCGAGCTGGAATCTCGAAACACCCGACAAGCACGCGGTGCAGGCCCTTGTGGGCATGAAGTACGCCACGGAACAATACAGCGGCGCGGCTGCCGGTGTCGTTATCGCGGCGCCGACCGGTTCACTTTGTGAAGGAGCGATGATTCGGGTGGCACCGTTCGCAACTTCATGCGCCGATATGCCGGCCATGCTTCCGAAGGGAAGCACGCTCATCAACAATCTCGCACAGATCAGTGTGTACGAACTTCCCGACAACGGTGGCAATGCGATGCTGCTGCCAACCGGCAGCGGCTGTGCCGTTATCTCGGTGGCGTCGGCAACAGGAACGCCAGGAGGTAGGAAATGAGACTCGGTTTTGCCATTGGTGCGATTTGCATGGCGTTGGTCCCGATGGCGCATCTGGGGGCGGCTGATCTTCCCATCACTGCTGATGTGCCGGTTCCGCCGCCACAAGAGGAGCGCGGCATCTGGGGAGCGATCGCCTATTCAGAGACCGACGAAAAGCACGGGTTCTTTTGGGGTGCCGATAAGCGGCAGGAGGCGATGGATAACGCTCTCGCGCACTGCGAGAATACCGACGGCAAGGGATGCGTCGTCGTCGAAGTGTTTCGCAACCACCGGCACTGGGACGACGATGACAATACCGGTTTTCCCTATCGCCATTGCGGCGTGCTCGCGATCGGCGAGCAAAAGGAAGGCCGCATCAGGCCCTGGAGCGCAAGATCCGCACCAACCCGTGACGAAGCAGAGGACCTGGCCGTCCAGGCGTGCCAAGCGTCTGGAACGCAATGCAAGGTTCGTGAATGGGTATGCACATGATTTTCCAAGTAAGGGGCGGGATTGTGAACCCAGTCAGATGCGTCGTTCGCCGACGAATTGAGGAGCAGCATCGCGTCGGCGAGATGCGGCCGATTTCAAACAGAAAGATTGGCTCCTTGCTGATCGCGATATCCGATTTGGTTGAGTCCATGCACCCGACCGATCCGCGACGCCGGAGCGGCGGCGCCGTCAGATCGGCGCCACTGCACTTCGCCGCGGCAAAACTCCTAGTGGCCACCCTTCTTTGCGCGGCCATGACGGCCGCGCTCCTATCCCCTGCGCTGGCCCAACAGGCCGCTCTCCCGAACGGCGCCTCTTCGCTGCAGGAAACCTATCAGGATTGGCAGTTGTCCTGCGCGGTTCGCGACAACGCACGGGCATGTGCAATCTTACAGGACCAGTCGCAGCAAAATGGCCAAAGACTTCTTGCGGTCGAGTTGGGTATGCGTTCCGACGGTGCGGTCGCAACGTTACTTCTTCCATTTGGCATACTTCTCGACCCCGGAATCGCGCCGCAGATCGACGATCAACCGCCGTTATCGGCTCTGCGCTTCCGGACATGCCTGCCGACTGGATGCGTCGCTGTGTTTCCCATCGACACGGAAACGCTCCGAAAGCTGCGGACCGGCTCGGTGCTGAGGCTCAAAGTTACGACTGCGGCGCAAACCGCGCTAACCTTTTCGGTCTCGCTCAGGGGCTTAGCCGCGGCGATCGATCGTCTCGGCACGCTGAGCGGCAGTTAGGCTAAACAAGCCCCATAGACGAAGCATCATCATGGAAGCTACGAATGATCCCAGCAAGTTCGGTGGTTGATGCTATCAATCTCCCTTTCCAAGGTGCTCGATGAAACTTATAGCTAGCCCTAGTTCATTAATACGGTCGGCGATCTCTTGCGCACCGAGTGCCGGGCGATCCTCATCCCCTTCGTCGCCGACGGCGAAACCGAGCAGACGGTGCGCGCCGAACGGCTGCAGGCGCTCGGCCTTGCCGACATCCTGCCGGAAAAGGGACTGACGTCGGGCCATGTTAGGGAGGCCGTCGAAAAGGCGCTCGCGGCACAGCTAAGGGGGCCGGTCTTGCTCGATCTCGCCGGAGCGGAGAAAACCGCCACCATCATTCGCTCCATGATTGCCGAATCCCTCGCCTAATCCAAAATTCCTGTGATATAAGCAGAGTTCCGGCGAGAATCGGCATTTCTGCAGCCGGTCGCTTCGCCTTGTTTTCATTGCGATATCGGCGGTCCGGCTTCATGGTCCTGTTCTCAAAATTCCTCCCCGTCCCGGCGCCCGGATCGCGCCCCCGGAATTTCCCAGCAAGCTGACGGTTAGCCATGGAAAAAAGCCTCGCCCGCTACATCTGGAAGAACACGCGGCTGCAGCAGCTGTGGATTCTGGCTGTCGTCGCCGCCTCGATGGTGCCCTACTTCCTGTCCTTCGACCTGCCGAAGCAGATCGTCAACGGACCGATCCAGGGTGACGGCTTCGAAGGTCCGGGCGCAAGGCAGACCTTCATGCATATTGCCTATGACATCCCGCTGATCGGCCATGTCGAATTCTTCCAAGGGTTGCAGCTCAATCGTTTCCAGATGTTGATGGCCCTCAGCCTGGTGTTTCTGGCGCTGGTGGTGCTGAACGGCCTCTTCAAGTTCTACATCAACACCTATAAAGGCCGGCTCGGCGAGCGCATGCTGCGCCGTATCCGCTTCGAGCTGATCGACCGGGTGCTGCGTTTTCCGCCCATCCACTTCAAGCGGGTAAAATCGGCCGAAATCGCCACCATGATCAAGGACGAGGTGGAGCCGATGGGCGGCTTCACCGGCGATGCCTTCGTCTCCCCTGCCCTTCTTGGCGGCCAGGCGATCACGGCGCTCGCCTTCATCATCGTGCAGAATTTCTGGCTCGGAATGATCGCCGCCGGCATCGTCGGCGTACAGGCGGTCGTCATTCCCCGCATGCGCAAGCGCCTGCTGGACCTCGGCCGCCAGCGGCAGCTGACGGCGCGCGAGCTCTCCGGCCGCGTCGGCGAAATCGTCGACGGCATCGGCACGATCCACGGCAACGACACATCGAACCTCGAACGCGCCGACATCGCCTCGCGGCTCGGCCGGATCTTCTCGATCCGCTACGATCTTTACCAGTGGAAGTTCCTGGTGAAATTCATCAACAACTTCCTCGCCCAGGTCACGCCGTTCCTGTTTTACGCGATCGGCGGCTACCTGGCGCTGCAGGGCCGGCTCGACATCGGCCAGCTCGTCGCCGTCATATCAGCCTACAAGGACCTGCCCGGGCCGCTGAAGGAACTGATCGACTGGGACCAGATGCGCCAGGACGTGCAGGTGAAGTACCAGCAGGTCTACGAGCAGTTCAATGTCGAGCCGCTGATCGACAGCCGTATCCAGGAACTCGCGATTGCCCCGGTCGGGGCGCTGACGAGCGCGCTCGTCGTCACCAACTTGTCGCTCTCCGACGACAGCGGCGCCCGCCTCGTCGATCACGTCTCCGTCGAGATCAAGCCGAACGAGACGGTGGCGATCGTCGGGCCGAACGGCAGCGGCGCGGAAGCCTTCGCCGAAGCGCTCGGCCGCATGGTCTGGCCGGACTCCGGCCGCATCACCATCGACGGGCGCGATCTCCTGGACCTGCCGGAATCGATTACCGGCCGGCGGATCTCCTATGCCTCGGCCGACACCTTCTTCTTCCACGGCACGCTGGCCAGCAATCTGCTCTACGGCCTCAAACATGCGCCGATGACCGATCCCGTTTACGACGAGCGGGAAGCGCTGGAGTACAAATGGCATTCCGCCGAGGCAGAGAAGGCCGGCAATCCGACGCTCGACCTCAACAGCGACTGGGTGGACTACAAGGCCGCCGGCGCCAGCGGGCCCGAGGACCTGCTGAAAGCGATCCGCCCGGTGCTCGACGCCGTCCTGATCTCGCAGGACATCCTCGATCTGGCGCTGCGCTCGACCGTCAATACCGATGTGCATGTGGCAGTCAGCAACCACGTCGTGGCGCTCCGCGCCTCGCTGCGCGACCGGCTGCGCGACGAGGGGCTCGACACGATCGTCGTGCCTTTCGATTTCGACGCCTACAACGCCCAGGCGACGGTTGGCGAGAATTTGCTCTTCGGCACGATGAAGCGGCCTTTGATGACCAATCGGAGGCTTGCCGCGCATCCCTATTTCCAGCAGCTCTTCCGTGAAACCGGCCTCAGCACGGATCTCTACGCCATGGGCCTCGAGATCGCCGAGAACGCGGTGGAACTCTTCCACGACCTGCCGCCGGACCATCCTTTCTTCCAGCAGCTGACCTTCATGACGGCGGACGACATTCCGACCTACCAGGCGCTGCTGCAGAAGCTGCAAAGCCGCCGCTTCGAGGACGCCACGCCTGAGGAACGTTCGGCTATCATCCGGCTGAGTTTTGCCTATATCGAGCCGCGCCATCGCTTCGGCTTGCTGACGAACGAGCTCATGGACAAGATCGTCAACGCCCGCAAGCAGTTCCACGAGCATATTCCGGCCGATCTCGCCGAGCTGATCGAGCGCTACGATGCCGAGCGTTTCACCCCGTCGGCAAGCCTGATGGACAATGTGCTCTTCGGTCGTATCGCCTATCAGCAAGCCGACGCCTCCGACCGCATCCGCGGCATCATGGGCGAACTCTTCGATGCGCTCGACCTTTATGACGACGTGCTGTCGATCGGCCTCGAATTCGACGTCGGCTCCGGCGGCAAGCGACTGACCATGGTGCAGCGGCAGAAGCTGAACCTGGCCCGCGCGCTGTTGAAGCGCTCGGACTATTTCATCTTCAACCGGCCACTGTCGGCGCTCGACCAGCGGGTTCAGGATCGGATTACCCGCAATATCATCGAGGATTTGCATGAGGAAGGCCATCGGCCGGCGATCATCTGGGTGCTCTCCAACGCCCGGCAGGCCGAGATGTTCGACCGGATCCTGCTCTTCGACCGCGGCGGATTGGCGGAGGCTGGAAACTATCCGGAACTTTCCGAGAAAAACGGGATGTTCAAGGAACTGTTATCGTAATATTCTATAGGGGCGGCGATGGTGGGTGTTCCCGATGGGGAACGCCTCGGAGTTTGAAGATGCCTGGTCCTGTGGACCCTGCGTCAGGGGATTGAAACGCTCATGCTGTTGAGAGACGAAGTCGAAATGCTGCGACGGGTGCCGATCTTTTCAAGGATCGCGCCAGCAAAGCTCAAGCTTTTGGCCTTTACCTCCGATCGCATGACCTACAAGGCCGGACAGGATCTCTTCCATCAGGGCGATGTCGGTGACGCCGCCTATGTCATCCTCTCGGGTACCGCCGATATCGTCGTCTCCTCGCCGGCGGGCGAGATCAAGGTCGCCGATGTCGAACCCAATTCGATCGTCGGCGAAATCGCCATTCTCTGCGATGTCTCGCGCACGGCAACGGTGCGCGCCACCTCGCCGCTCGAAGTGCTGCGCATCAGCAAGGAGCACTTCCTGAAGCTGCTCAGCGACTTCCCCGAGATGGCTGTGGAAATCATGCGGGTTCTGGCGGACCGCCTGAACCACACCACCGCGGAGCTGACCGCAGCCCGGGCGGCGAAACAGCCGCAGATGGCGCAGTAGGGTTTCAAAGCAAGATTTCGGCGGCCATTTCTGTGCGCGTTGAACGAGGCGCGAAATTTCCACCTGTTCGATTTTCTGGCGAACACGATAGATCACGATAAAAGATCGTGAAATGACCAGTTGGCGCGTTCCACCAATTCGTCCTGACCGGCCGATCTCCGGCTGATCGATTCGCAAATCGGTCTGACGCTCGATCTCATCAAGCTGGCTTATCGCAGCCGTGCGAAAGCTTGTTCAGATCGCAAGAAAACAATTCAGTTTATCGCCGGCCAGAATGTCGGCGGTCCGAAAAACAAAAGACATGGTTTCCCATGCAGGCCTCTGGGTTCAAGTCCGTCTATTCGCGCTGCTCCAGCGCCCTGCTGAAGGCGAGTGCTGCAAGGGTGCAGATGGCGCCCGACAGCAGGTAGTAGCCGACGAAGGGCAGGCCGAAGCGGCTGGAAAGGCTGAGCGCCACCAGCGGTGCAAAACCTGCGCCGATCAGCCAGGCCAGGTCCGAGGTGAAGGCAGCGCCGGTATAGCGGTAGCCGCGGCCGAAGCGGGAAGAGATCGAGCCCGTCGCCTGGCCGAAGGAAAGGCCGAGCACGCCGAAGCCGATGATGACGAAAGCATCATGACCGCTGTTTCCGGACGCGATCAGGATCGGCCCGACGAAGCTGAAGATAGCGATGATGACGGCGCAGATCGCAAGCTGGGCGCGCCGACCGATACGGTCGGCGATCAGGCCCGACGCGATGATGGTGACGATGCCGACCATGGCGCCGACCACCTGCACCACCATAAAGGCGCCGATCGGCTGGTTGCCGTAAAGGCTCATCCAGCCGAGCGGGAAGATGGTGACGAGGTGGAACATCGCAAAGCTCGCCAGCGGCACGAAGGCGCCGATCAGGATGTCGCGGCCATGGACACGCAGCACGTCGAGGATGGGAGCTGCTTCCAGTTCGTGCTGTTCCAGTAGCGTGCCGAATTCCTTGGTCATGACCAGGCGCAGACGCGCAAACAGCGCCACGACATTGATGGCGAAAGCGACGAAGAAGGGATAACGCCAGCCCCAGGAGAGGAAATCCTCATTGGAAAGATTGGCGACGAAATAACCGAAGAGCGTGCTGGCCAGCGCGAAACCAATCGGCGCGCCGAGCTGCGGGATCATCGCATACCAGCCGCGGTGCTTGGCCGGCGCATTGAGCGCGAGCAGCGAGGCAAGGCCATCCCAGGCGCCGCCGAGCGCGAAGCCCTGGCCGAGACGGAAGAGCGCCAGCAAGGCGATCGACCAGACGCCGATCTCGTTGTAACCCGGCAGGAAGGCGATCGAGGCCGTTGAGCCGCCGAGCAGGAAAAGCGCGATCGTCAGCTTGGTGCCACGGCCGTACAGCCGGTCGATCGTCATGAAGACCACGGAGCCCACCGGGCGCGCCAGGAAGGCCAGCGAGAAGATGGCGAAGGAATAGAGCGTTCCCGTCAGCCTGTCTGGAGCAAAGGGGAAAATCAGCTGTGGAAAGACCAGGACCGAGGCAAGGCCATAGACGAAGAAATCGAAGAATTCCGACATGCGGCCGATCACCACGCCGATGGCGATGCTGCCCGGCGAAACCGGCTTGTCGTCGTGAATGCGCCGCGCGTCGCGTTCCAGCGACGACGACGACGGTCCGTAATGCGATGTTGTAGCCATAAAACGCCTCCCTCGTTGAAGCGCTTTCGGCAAGGCGCCTCAGCCTGATCTTGATCAAACCTGCAGGCTTATCAAGTCCGTGAGACGTAAATAGTTCATCATGGCGGCTCAAAATGAGGCGTGGACGGAAAAAACAGCGTGATCCGGACCGCGATTTTGCGATGGATGCTGGCCTGCCCGGTTCAGGCGGATATATTGTTTGGAACATGCGCTCGCCGAAGAATCCTTCTTGATTTCATCAGGATTTCAAAGCTGTAGTGCAACATGATTCTTGCCGCAGTGCGGCATGATTGCTGCACTGCGACCAAACACCTCATGTCGCTATCTGGTCCAGTGCGTTAGTCGCGGAACAAACGAAACAACAAGAGCTTAGAGACGTGCCAAAACTCGCGAAGTTTTCCCGCCTTCTATCCGTCTTGCCGCTGCTTTTCCTGGCAGGATGCAACATGGTGGTCATGGCGCCTTCCGGCGACATCGCCATCCAACAGCGCGATCTGATCGTCATCTCGACGGTGCTGATGCTTTTGATCATCGTACCGGTGATCTTCCTGACGCTGTTCTTCGCCTGGCGCTACCGACGTTCCAATACGGCCGCCACCTACGCGCCGGAATGGCACCATTCGACCCGCCTCGAAATCGTGATCTGGGCGGCACCGCTTGCGATCATCATCGCTCTCGGCGCCGTCACCTGGATTTCCACCCATAAGCTCGATCCCTACCGCCCGCTCGACCGCCTCGATGCAGAGCGCGCCATTCCGGCTGATACCAAGCCCTTGAACGTCGAGGTCGTGGCGCTCGACTGGAAGTGGCTGTTCTTCTATCCCGAACTCGGCATTGCCACCGTCAACGAACTCGCTGCCCCGGTCGACATGCCGATCAATTTCAAGATCACCGCCTCCTCGGTGATGAACTCTTTCTACATCCCTGCCCTTGCCGGCCAGATCTATGCCATGCCGGGCATGGAGACGAAGCTGCATGCCGTCATCAACAAGGAAGGCGAATATGAGGGCTTTTCCGCCAATTACAGCGGCGCTGGCTTCTCGCACATGCGCTTCAAGTTCCACGGCCTTACCCAAGAGGGGTTTGACGCCTGGGTGGCGCAGGTCAAGCAGCAAGGCACGATGCTCAACCGCGACGCCTATCTGAAGCTCGAGAAACCGAGCGAGAAGGAACCGGTGCGTTATTATGCCGGGGCCGACGCCGACCTTTACAACGCCATCCTCAATATGTGCGCCACACCCGGCAAGATGTGCATGAGCGAGATGATGCACATCGACATGATGGGCGGCGGTGGCAAGGAAAGTGCCGAGAACCGCGAGAAGCTGCAATATGACACCCGTCACGCCGACGAAGGCATCGTGGCGCCCGCCGCCACCGTGCCGGCGACGGGTGCTCCGGCCCGAAGCGAGCCCGCCGAGCGTACCGACGGCAACAGCATGCAGAACGACATGCCCGGAATGGACATGGAGCATGAGGGCCATTCCATGCCCGGCATGAGCAATGGCGCCGATCCGGCGCCGGCGCAGCTCAACAACAACAATTAACCTGGCGCTTTGCGTCGCAAGACATAATGAACGGGTTGTTCCATGTTTTCCAATCCTGACCTCCTGAAGTTCGTCTTCGGCCGGTTGACCCTCGATGCCATCCCCTATCACGAGCCGATCCTGGTCGTGACCTTCATCGGCGTCGTTATCGGCGCCATCGCGGTGCTCGGCATCATCACCTATTTCAAGTTCTGGGGTCCGCTCTGGCGGGACTGGATTTGCAGCGTCGATCACAAGAAGATCGGCATCATGTATGTAATCCTCGCCGTCATCATGCTGCTGCGCGGCTTCTCCGACGCGATCCTGATGCGCATCCAGCAGGCAATCGCCTTCAACGGTTCGGAGGGCTATCTGCCGCCGCATCACTACGACCAGGTCTTCACCGCCCACGGCGTCATCATGATCTTCTTCGTGGCGATGCCCTTCGTCACCGGTCTGATGAACTTCGTGGTGCCGCTGCAGATCGGCGCGCGCGACGTCTCCTTCCCGTTCCTCAACAACTTCTCTTTCTGGATGACCACCGCCGGCGCGATCATCATCATGCTGTCGCTGTTCATCGGCGAATTCGCCCAGACCGGCTGGCTCGCCTACCCGCCGCTGTCGGGCGCTGCCTACAGTCCAGGCGTCGGCGTCGATTATTATATCTGGGGCTTGCAAGTGGCCGGCGTCGGAACGACGCTTTCGGGCATCAACCTGATCGCCACCATCGTCAAGATGCGTGCTCCGGGCATGACCTTCATGAAGATGCCGGTCTTCACCTGGACGGCCCTATGCACCAATGTGCTGATCGTCGCCTCCTTCCCGATCCTGACGGCAACCCTGGCGCTGCTGTCGCTCGACCGCTATGCGGGAACGAACTTCTTTACCAACGACCTCGGCGGCAATCCGATGATGTATATCAACCTCATCTGGATCTGGGGTCATCCGGAGGTCTACATCCTTGTGCTGCCGGCCTTCGGGATCTTCTCGGAAGTCGTCGCCACCTTCTCGGGCAAGCGCCTCTTCGGCTACGCCTCGATGGTCTATGCGACCTGCGTGATCATGATCCTGTCCTACATCGTCTGGCTGCACCATTTCTTCACGATGGGCTCGGGCGCTTCGGTCAACTCATTCTTCGGCATCACCACAATGATCATCTCGATTCCGACCGGGGCGAAGATGTTCAACTGGCTCTTCACCATGTATCGCGGCCGCATCCGCTACGAGGTGCCGATGCTGTGGACGGTCGGCTTCATGGTGACCTTCGTCATCGGCGGCATGACCGGCGTCATGCTTGCCGTGCCGCCGGCCGACTTCGTACTGCACAATTCGCTGTTCCTCATCGCCCACTTCCACAACGTCATCATCGGGGGCGTTCTCTTCGGCATGTTCGCCGGCGTGAACTACTGGTTCCCCAAGGCATTCGGCTTCAAGCTCGATCCCTTCTGGGGCAAGATGAGCTTCTGGTTCTGGCAGATCGGCTTCTGGTTCGCCTTCATGCCGCTCTATGTGCTGGGCCTGATGGGCGTCACCCGCCGCATGAGCCAGTTCGAGGACCCGTCGATACAGATCTGGTTCATCATCGCCGCTTTCGGCGTCGGCCTGATTGCGCTTGGCATTGCCGCCTTCCTGATCCAGATCGTCGTCAGCTTCATGAAACGCGAGGAATTGCGCGACGACAGCGGCGATCCCTGGGATGGCCGCACGCTGGAATGGTCGACCTCCTCGCCCCCGCCGGAATACAACTTCGCCTTGACGCCTGTCGTGCACGATCATGACGGCTGGTACGACATGAAGAACCGCGGTTATGCGCGTCCGCTGGAAGGCTTCCGGCCTATTCATATGCCGAAGAATACCGGCACCGGGGCGATCTTGTCGGGCATCAGTGTCGCACTCGCCTTCGGCCTGATCTGGTATATGTGGTGGCTGGTGGTCGTCTCCTTTGTCGCCATGCTCGTCGTCGCGATCGGCCACACTTTCAACTACAGACGCGACTTCTACATCCCCGCCGAAGAGGTAACCGAAACGGAAGGCAAGCGAACTGCGCTGCTTGCCGAGCAGGTGTAAGAGACCATGAGCGATCAGACCATCGACACGGCCGAAAAGCCTGAATTCTACCTGACCGAAGACCATCATCCGGAAAACAGCACCAATCTCGGCTTCTGGCTCTACCTGATGAGCGACTGCCTGATCTTCGCGGTGCTGTTTGCAACACACGGCGTGCTCGGCCGCAACTATGCCGCCGGCCCGTCGCCGGCCGATCTCTTCGATCTGCCGATCGTTGCCCTCAATACCTCGATGCTGCTCTTCTCCTCGATCACCTACGGCTTCGCCATGCTGCAGATGGAGCGGAACGCAAAAGCGGAAACGCTGTTCTGGCTTGCTGTTACCGGCCTGTTCGGTGCAGCTTTCATCGGGCTTGAGCTCTACGAGTTCATCCACCTGATCCATGAAGGCGCCGGGCCGACGCGCAGCGCCTTCCTCTCGTCCTTCTTCACTCTGGTCGGCACGCACGGACTGCATGTCACCTTCGGCATCATCTGGCTGATCACGCTGATGGTACAGGTGTCGATGCACGGGCTGATCGAGGCCAACCGCCGCCGCCTGATGTGCCTTTCAATGTTCTGGCACTTCCTCGACGTCGTCTGGATCGGCGTCTTTTCCTTCGTCTACCTGCTGGGAGTTCTCGGATGAGTTCGCAAGCACCTGCACATGAGGATGCCCACGAGGCTCATCACGGCCACAGCCACGGCCATCAGGCCGGCCACGGCACGTTCCGCAGCTATATGACGGGTTTCGCGCTTTCCGTTATCCTGACCGCCATTCCCTTCTGGCTGGTCATGTCAGGCGTGTTCGACAGTCCGGCGGTGACGGCGGTGCTGGTGATGGGCCTCGGCGCGATCCAGATCGTCGTCCATATGGTCTTCTTCCTGCACATGAATACCAGGAGCGAGGGCGGCTGGACGATCATGGCGCTGATCTTCACCCTCATCATCGTCGCGATCGCGCTCTCCGGATCCCTCTGGGTCATGCATCATCTCAACACCAACATGATGCCGATGAGCCCCGAAATGATGAAGAACATGCCGTGACAGTCACGAGAGGGCGGCGGCAGCGTCACCCGCAGGCTCACGCGGAGAAGTCGGAAAGACAGCGTTATCGGGTAAAACGAGCGATCTTCGCCGTCTGTCTGGTGCTGCTTGCTGCGGCACTCGCGGCACTCGGCACCTGGCAGGTTGAGCGCCTGGCCTGGAAACGCGATCTGATCGTGCGCGTCGACCAGCGTGTGCATGCGGCACCCGTGCCAGCCCCAACACGTCCCGACTGGAACAAGATCAATGCCACTGATGACGAATATCGGCGGGTGATCGTGTCCGGGACGCTGGCGAACGACAAGGAAACGCTGGTCTATGCCTCGACCGCGCTCGGTCCGGGTTACTGGGTGATGGCGCCGCTGACGTTTGCCGACGGTTCATCGATCCTCGTCAATCGCGGATTCGTGCCGACCGACAGGCGCGACCCGGCCTCGCGCCGCGAGGGTGAAGTGTCAGGACCGGTCGAGATCACCGGTCTGATAAGGATGACGGAGCCGAAGGGATCGCTGCTGCAATCGAACGACGTCGCGGCCGACCGCTGGTATTCGCGCGACGTCGCAGCGATCGCGCAAAAGCGCGGCATTGGTACGATCGCGCCCTACTTCATCGACGCCGATGCCACTGCCAATCCCGGCGGCCTGCCCGTCGGCGGCCTGACCGTCATCGCTTTCCCCAACAACCATCTCGTCTACGCGATCACCTGGTACGGGCTGGCAGCGATGGTGCTGGCATTGCTGGTGTTCATTCTTCGCGGCGAGAGGGCCCCCGCATAATGCGGCAGTGATCGCCCTTATGAAGCAATCCGGCTGATCGCCTCGGCGAGTTGCGCTTGCGAGAAGGGTTTGCCGAGGCGGGGCAGGTCGACGATGCCTGCGCCTTCGGGAATCTCGGCGTAACCGGTTGCGAGGATGATCGGCATATCAGGCCATTCGTTGCGGATCGCCTGGGCAAGCTGCGCCCCCGTCATGCGCGGCATGGCATGATCGCAAATCACCAGGTCGACCTGCTGCTTGCGCAGGATGTCGAGTGCCTCGGAGCCCGCCATCGCCTCGAACACGGTATGGCCGAGATCCTCCAGCATCAGCGTTGTATTCATCAGGACCAGACCATCGTCATCGACGGCGACGATACGCATCTGGCGCGGCGCATTGTCCTCGCGTTGCGGCGGGTCTGCAGCGGCCTCGGTCCCCTGCTCGGCAACGGCGACCGGGAACCACAATTCGGCCGTGGTGCCTTCGCCGAGGCTGCTCTTCAGTATGAGGCGGCCGCCGGACTGGGACGCGAGGCCCTGCACCATGGAAAGGCCGAGACCGGTGCCCTTGCCGACACCCTTGGTGGTGAAGAACGGCGTAATGGCCTGCTCCACCGTCTTTGCATCCATGCCCTCGCCTTCATCGATCACCGCGATACGGACATAGCGGCCGGCCGACAGCGGGCCCTTACCTGACAGCAGCGACTCCTCGGAGGCGCGAAGCACGATCCGTCCGCCGGACGGCATGGCATCGCGCGCGTTGACGACGAGGTTCAGGATCGCCATCTCCAGCTGGTTCGGATCGGTAAGGATCGTTGGGAGCCTGACGGGGAAAGAGGTCTCGATCACGGTGAGAGGGCCGAGCGAACGGCTCAGCATATCCATCATGCCACGGACCAAGCCGGAGACGTCGATCGGCTCTATGTGCAATTCCTGCCTGCGAGAAAAAGCAAGCATGCGCTGCGTCAAGGCGGCGCCGCGCTGGGCACCCTGCATGGCATTGTCGACCAACGATGTCAGTGAGAGGTCCTGCGGCATGCGCTTCTTCAGGATTTCGAGACTGCCGAGCACAGCCATCAGCAGATTGTTGAAATCATGGGCGATACCGCCGGTCAATTGACCGATCGCCTCCATCTTCTGCGACTGGAAGAGCTCTTCGCGCGCCTGCTCAAGTGCCCGCTGGGTTTCCATCTTCTCGGTGATATCGCGGGTGATCTTGGCGAAACCGAGCACATCGCCGTCGTCGTCGCGAATGGCGTCGATGACAACACTCGCCCAAAAACGGCTGCCGTCCTTGCGCACACGCCAACCTTCGCGCTCGAACCTGCCCTCGGCGCGGGCGAGCCCGAGCGCGGTCTCCGGCAGGCCGGCTTCGCGATCCTCGGGCGTATAAAAGGTCGAGAAATGCCGGCCGATGATTTCTTGCGGTCGATAGCCCTTGATCCGCTCGGCACCGAAATTCCAACTGCTGACATTGCCATCGGGATCGAGCATGTAGATCGCATAGTCCGAGACGCCCTGGACCAGCCGCCGGAACTGTTCCTCGCTCTGGCGGATCGTCTGTTCGGCTGCTCTGCGTTCAGTCAGGTCGCGGGTGATCTTGGCATAGCCGATGAGCTCGCCGGAGGGATGGCGGATCGGATCGATTATCACATGGGCCCAGAAGCAGGTTCCATCCTTGCGCTGGCGCCAGCCTTCCCCCTCGAAGCGACCGTGCTCCGCCGCGGTGGCCAGCGCGCGCGCCGGAATTCCTGCGGCGCGGTCCTCTTCCAAATAGAAACGGGAAAAATGCTGGCCGAGAATTTCGGAAGGCTTGTAACCCTTAAAGCGCTGAGCGCCGGTGTTCCAGCTGGTGATGATACCTTCGGGGCTCAGCATATAAATAGCGTAGTCGGTGATGGCGTCGACCAGTAAGCGAAAGCGTCCCTCCTCATCGAGAGACGTATCATGTCTATTCAGCACTTCCATCGGCCCCTCTTAGTCACCAGCGCAATATAACGCAGCAGGGGTTGGATGGTTCCGATTCAGCCTCAAATTTTCAGACGGCCTTGACCTGCGGGTAGAACCTCTCGCCGACACGCTCGGCAGCGGCATAGGCCTGCGAGACGATCTCCGGCACGAGATCAATATCCGGCAGACTGCCGAGGCCGAGCGGACCGACGGCAAAGAGCCCGGCGACCGTCGAACCATCCTCGAGGAATGGCTCGCCGCGCGCATTGACCGCCAGCCCCAGCGAGAGCTCGTCCGGCTGGGCCAGGCCGGCGGAAAGCAGGCTCTGCATCAAGGGCGCTGAAAGATCCGGCGCCTGACAACGGCAATCGATGATGCGCTCGGCATGGATGACTTCCTCGGCCGCGGAACCGGCCGGCGTGAAGAACAGGCCACTCAGGCCCCG
>NZ_JALBGX010000129.1:0-18699 GCF_023006465.1 Rhizobium sp. PRIMUS64
CGGGATATCGTCGCCCGGGAAGTCGTAGGACGACAGCAGTTCGCGAACTTCGAGCTCGACCAGTTCGAGAAGCTCGGCGTCGTCAACCTGGTCGACCTTGTTCAGGAACACCACGATTGCCGGAACGCCGACCTGGCGAGCCAGCAGGATGTGTTCGCGCGTCTGCGGCATCGGGCCGTCAGCGGCCGAGCACACCAGGATCGCGCCGTCCATCTGGGCAGCACCGGTGATCATGTTCTTGACGTAGTCGGCGTGGCCGGGGCAGTCGACGTGCGCGTAGTGGCGGGCCGGCGTCTCATACTCGACGTGCGCCGTCGAGATGGTGATGCCACGGGCCTTTTCTTCCGGAGCCGCGTCGATCTGATCGTACGCCTTGTACTCACCGAAGTACTTCGTGATCGCTGCCGTCAGAGACGTCTTACCGTGGTCAACGTGGCCAATCGTGCCAATGTTGACGTGCGGCTTGTTGCGCTCAAACTTACTCTTTCCCATTTTCGGGTCTCCATTTTGCTAGTCCCCGAAGGGATCTAATTCTTGTTATCGGTCAATTGGTATTCCGGTCACTTCTGACCGGAATACTTTGCCTGGATTTCAGTTGCGACGTTCGACGGGACCGGCGAATAGTGATCGAAGGTCATCGTGTACTGGGCGCGGCCCTGGGACATGGAGCGCAGGTTGTCGACGTACTTGAACATGTTCGCGAGCGGGACGTTCGCGTTGATGACGACGGCGATACCGCGGCTTTCCTGGCCCTGGATCTGGCCGCGACGGGAGTTCAGGTCGCCGATAACGTCGCCGACGTAATCTTCCGGGGTGACGACTTCGACCTTCATCATCGGCTCGAGCAGCTGAGCGCCGGCCTTCTTGGCTGCTTCACGGAAGCAGGCACGCGATGCAATTTCGAAGGCGAGAACCGAGGAGTCGACGTCGTGGAAGGCACCATCGATGAGGGTAGCCTTGACGCCGAGCATCGGGAAGCCTGCGAGCGGACCCGAAGACAGTACGCTTTCGATGCCCTTCTGGACGCCGGGGATGTATTCCTTCGGAACGGAACCGCCGACGATCTTGGACTCGAACTTGAATTCGTCGCCGTCCGGGTTCGGTTCGAAGACGATCTTGACGCGCGCGAACTGGCCGGTACCACCGGACTGCTTCTTGTGCGTGTAGTCTTCTTCATGCGTCCGGGTGATGGTTTCGCGGTAGGCAACCTGCGGCGCGCCGACAGTTGCTTCGACCTTGAATTCACGACGCATGCGGTCGACGATGATGTCGAGATGCAGTTCGCCCATGCCGGCGATGATGGTCTGGCCGGATTCCTGGTCAGTCTTGACGCGGAAGGACGGATCTTCAGCAGCCAGGCGGTTGAGCGCGAGGCCCATCTTTTCCTGGTCGCCCTTGGTCTTCGGCTCGATGGCGATCTGGATGACCGGCTCCGGGAATTCCATGCGCTCGAGGATAACCGGCTTCAGCGGATCGCAGAGCGTGTCGCCGGTCGTGGTTTCCTTGAGGCCGGCGAGAGCGACGATGTCACCTGCGAAGGCTTCTTCGATGTCTTCACGCGAGTTGGAGTGCATCTGCAGCATACGGCCGACACGCTCGCGCTTGTCCTTGACCGTGTTGATGACCGACGCGCCCTTTTCGAGCTTGCCGGAGTAGATGCGGGCGAAGGTCAGCGAACCGACGAAGGGGTCGTTCATGATCTTGAAGGCGAGCATGGAGAGCGGCTCGCTGTCATCGGCATGACGCTCGATTTCAGCTTCCGTCTTGAAGTCGATGCCCTTGATCGCCGGGATGTCCATTGGCGACGGCAGGTAGTCGACAACGGCGTCGAGCAGCGGCTGCACGCCCTTGTTCTTGAAGGCGGTGCCGCAGAACATCGGGTGGAACTTGACGTCGATCGTGCCGCGGCGAACCAGTGCACGGATCTGCTCGTTGTCGGGCAGAATGCCTTCGAGGTAAGCTTCGGTGGCGGCTTCGTCGATGTCGACGACCGTCTCGATCAGCTTTTCGCGATATTCTTCAGCCTTGGCCTTCATGTCCTCGGGGATCTCGACGACATCCCACTGGGCGCCGAGCGACTCGTCGCGCCAGATGAGTGCGTTCATCTCGACCAGGTCGATGACGCCCTTGAATTCGGTTTCTGCACCGATCGGCAGCTGCATGACGACAGCCGTTGCACCGAGACGGGTCTTGATCATCTCGACGGAGCGGTAGAAGTCGGCGCCGGTCTTGTCCATCTTGTTGCAGAAGATCATCCGCGGGACATTATACTTTTCGGCCTGGCGCCAGACGGTTTCCGTCTGCGGCTCAACACCGGCGTTGGCGTCGAGAAGCGCGATGGCGCCGTCGAGAACGCGCAGCGAACGCTCGACTTCAATGGTGAAGTCGACGTGACCGGGAGTGTCGATGATGTTGAAGCGGCGCATTTTGCCGTCACGGCCCTTCCAGAAGGTCGTGGTGGCAGCAGAGGTGATCGTGATGCCACGCTCCTGCTCCTGCTCCATCCAGTCCATGGTGGCTGCGCCGTCGTGGACTTCGCCGATCTTGTGCGACTTGCCGGTGTAATAAAGAATACGCTCGGTGGTCGTGGTCTTGCCGGCGTCGATATGCGCCATGATACCGAAATTACGGTAGTCTTCGATCTTATATTCGCGAGCCATTGTGGACTGCCTTTCGATACCGTTCGGAATTACCAGCGATAGTGCGAGAACGCGCGGTTGGCGTCAGCCATCTTGTGCGTGTCTTCGCGCTTCTTAACGGCGGAGCCGCGGTTGTTGGACGCATCGAGCAGTTCGCCGGAAAGGCGGTCAACCATAGTCGTTTCATTGCGCTTGCGGGCAGCAGCGATCAGCCAGCGAATAGCAAGAGCCTGGCGGCGCTCCGGACGAACATCGACGGGGACCTGATAGGTCGCACCACCGACACGACGCGAGCGGACTTCAACGTGCGGGGCAATGTTCTCAAGCGCAGAATGGAAAACCGTGAGCGGCTCCTGCTTGGACTTGCCATGAACAACGTCGAACGCACCGTAGACGATGTTTTCAGCAACGGACTTCTTGCCGTCGAGCATGATGGCATTCATGAACTTGGTGACGACGAGATCGCCGAACTTCGGGTCCGGATTGATCTCGCGCTTTTCTGCTTTATGACGTCTGGACATAGTTTTGTCTCTTCAACCGTTAAGGCGCTTCATGACGCGGAGGACCTCGCGCAGCGCCGGATTATTCAAAAGCCGAATTACTTCGGACGCTTCGCGCCGTACTTGGAGCGGCGCTGCTTGCGGTTCTTGACACCCTGGGTATCGAGAACGCCGCGGATGATGTGATAACGGACACCCGGAAGGTCCTTAACGCGGCCGCCACGGATCATGACGACGGAGTGTTCCTGAAGGTTGTGACCTTCGCCGGGGATGTAACCAATGACTTCGAAGCCGTTGGTCAGGCGGATCTTTGCGACCTTACGCAGAGCCGAGTTCGGCTTCTTCGGCGTCGTCGTGTAGACGCGCGTGCAAACGCCGCGCTTCTGCGGGTTCTCCTGGAGTGCGGGAACCTTGTTACGCTTTACGTTCGCCTGGCGAGGCTTGCGGATCAGCTGGTTTACGGTAGGCATTCAACCATCCCTTACGTTTTATCTCAGTACCCTTGCGGGCTTGAACTCGCGCCGTCTCCGGCAGTGACGCACTCTCCGTCAATGCGCAAAATATGGCCCGATCCGCTTCCGCAGATGGACCACAAGGAGCAGAGGACGCATAAAACATGCGTCGTGCGTGCAGCATCATGACTTCAACGTGCGTTTAGAACCTTGTTTGAGGTGAACTTCAGGGCGCGTCGCCCCGAACAGCCAAGCCTCACATGGGATCTGATGGCCGGGGTACTACTGGTTTCCACCCGTCTCGTCAAGGCCGGTTAAGAAATAAACTCGCCGTATCGCCTTGATATGGCGGCCGAACGCCCTGTTTCATCCTTCTAAACGAATTCGCGGCTGTGCACCAAGATAAAAACTTGGGCATTGCAGCAAAAACAGTTAAGGAATCAGCAATTGCGGCGTTCGGCCCTCACAGCAGGATTCGAGCGACCGAATCGTCAAAGAGCCGAAGGACAGGCGATGATCACGACACCTGATAACGACAATAATTTCGACGGCCCGATGATCTTCATCATCATCGGCAAGGGCTACGAGTCCGACGCCAGCGAAGGCATCGACCTGCACATCATGCTGAAGGCGCCTGACGACGACACCGCCGTACGCGAGGCCTTGAACGCCCTTGCCGAGGAAGGCTTCATCGAGGCCGATCTCGACCAGATCGGCATGCTGACCGAGGTCCCGGCCGAAGAGCCGCACGCATCTGCCTATCAGGGCGCCGTCGAAGGCGAAGTCGCGATCATCCGGTTCAACTGAAGGGAGCCGCCGCTGACGCTGTCAAGGCAGCCTAAGCGAAGCAGCGCCTCCCTCCCCGCCAGACCAGTCAGAGCAAATAAAACAAAAACCGCCCGGATCGCTCCGGGCGGTTTTTCAATTCGTCGACTTCAGCCGCGGATTATTCCGCAGCCGGAGCCTTTTCGGCCATGTCCTGCAGCATCGGCGTGGCAACGGCAGCACCCGTGCCCTTGCGGCGCTCTTCGAGGATCATCTCGTCGCGCGACGTGGCGATGCGGCGGATCTGGGTCATGGTACCGCCGGTACCGGCCGGGATGAGGCGGCCGACGATGACGTTTTCCTTCAGACCCTGCAGACCGTCGGTCTTGCCGGCGATTGCAGCTTCCGTCAGCACCTTGGTCGTTTCCTGGAAGGATGCGGCCGAGATGAAGGACGGGGTCTGCAGCGACGCCTTGGTGATGCCGAGAAGAACCGGATCGCCGTAGGCTGGCTTCTTGCCCTGCTCGATCAGATGATCGTTGACGTCTTCGAGCTCGATCCGGTCGACATTGTCGCCGACGATATAGGTCGAGTCGCCTGCATCGGTGATTTCCACCTTCTGCAGCATCTGACGGACAATCACCTCGATGTGCTTGTCGTTGATGACGACGCCCTGCAGGCGGTAGACTTCCTGGATCTCGTTGACGAGGTAGGAGGCCAGAGCCTCCACGCCCTTGATCGCCAGGATGTCGTGCGGAGCCGGGTTACCGTCGAGGATGTAGTCACCCTTTTCGATATAGTCGCCTTCCTGAAGGTGGAAGGGCTTGCCCTTCGGGATCAGGTATTCGACAGGCTCGACACCGTCTTCCGCCGGCTCGATGATGACGCGACGCTTGTTCTTGTAGTCGCGGCCGAGACGGATCGTACCATCGATCTCTGCGATGATGGCGTGGTCCTTCGGACGACGGGCTTCGAACAGCTCGGCAACACGCGGCAGACCGCCGGTGATGTCCTTGGTCTTGGCGCTTTCGAGCGGCGAACGGGCGAGAACGTCACCCTGGGAGACCTTCGTGCCCGGCTCGACCGACAAGATCGCATCGACCGAGAGCAGGAAGCGGGCATCACCACCACGGGACAGCTTGGCGATATTGCCGCTGGCATCCTTGATGACGATCGCCGGCTTGAGGTCCGAGCCGCGCGGGGTCGAACGCCAGTCGATGACCTGACGCTTGGTGATGCCGGTCGATTCGTCGGTCGCTTCCAGAACGGAGAGACCGTCGACCAGATCTTCAAACTGAACGGTACCGGCCACTTCCGTCATCATTGGACGGGTGTAGGGGTCCCACTCTGCCAGACGCTGGCCGCGCTTGACCTTGTCGCCTTCGTCGACATGCAGCTTCGAACCGTAGGCCACACGCTGCGACGACCGCTCGACACCACGTTCGTCCAGGATCTGGACGGTCATGTTGCGGCCCATGGCAACGAGATTGCCATCGGAGTTGCGCAGGATGTTGCGGTTCTTGATCTGCACCGTACCTTCGTACGAGGCTTCAAGGAACGACTGGTCGACCACGGTTGCCGTACCGCCAAGGTGGAAGGTACGCATGGTGAGCTGGGTGCCCGGCTCGCCGATCGACTGAGCAGCGATGACGCCGACGGCTTCGCCCATATTGACCGGCGTACCGCGCGCGAGGTCGCGGCCGTAGCAGACAGAGCAGACGCCCGTCTGGATTTCGCAGGTCAGTGCCGAGCGGATGCGGATCGACTGGATGCCGGCCTTTTCGATTTCGACGACGTCGGGCTCGAGGATCATCTTGCCGGCATCGACGATGCGCTCACCCGTGACCGGATGATCGATGTCGTCGAGCGCCGTGCGGCCGAGGATACGGGCGCCGATCGAGGCAACCACCTGGCCGGCATCGACGATGGCGGTCATGGTGAGGCCCGTCTGCGTTCCGCAGTCGACATGCGTGACGATGCAATCCTGCGCGACGTCGACGAGACGGCGGGTCAGGTAGCCAGAGTTGGCGGTCTTCAGGGCGGTGTCTGCCAGACCCTTACGGGCGCCGTGCGTCGAGTTGAAGTACTCGTTGACGGTCAGGCCTTCCTTGAAGTTCGAGATGATCGGGGTCTCGATGATTTCGCCCGACGGCTTGGCCATGAGGCCACGCATGCCGCCCAGCTGGCGCATCTGGTTCGGAGAACCGCGGGCACCGGAGTGGCTCATCATGTAGATCGAGTTCATCGGCTTCTGGCGACCGGTCTTCTCATCGAATTCGACCGCCTTGATGCGCGCCATCATCTCTTCGGCGACCTTTTCGGTCGCCTTGCCCCAGGCGTCGACAACCTTGTTGTACTTCTCGCCCTGGGTGATGAGGCCGTCATTGTACTGCTGCTCGTATTCCTTCACCAGATTTTCGGTGTCGGCAACGATCTTGGCCTTGGCATCCGGAATGACCATGTCGTCCTTGCCGAACGAAATGCCGGCGCGGCAGGCATGGGCGAAACCGAGCTGCATGATGCGGTCGCAGAAAATGACCGTGTCCTTCTGGCCGCAATGGCGATAGACCGTGTCGATCATCTTCGAGATGTTCTTCTTGGTCATTTCCTGGTTGCAGATATCGAAGGGCACCTTGCCGTTCTTCGGCAACAGTTCACCGATGAGCAGACGGCCAGGCGTCGTCTCATAGATCTTCGAGTAAGGCTTGCCATCCTCGTCGACCGACTTGAAGCGGCCGCGGATCTTGGTGTGCAGCGTCACGACCTTGCTTTCGAGAGCGTGATGCAGCTCGCCGAGATCGGAGAAGGCCATGCCTTCGCCCGGCTCGTTCTGGTTGAGGATCGACAGATAGTAGAGGCCGAGAACCATGTCCTGCGAGGGAACGATGATCGGCGCGCCGTTGGCCGGGTGCAGGATGTTGTTGGTCGACATCATCAGCACGCGGGCTTCGAGCTGGGCTTCGAGCGACAGCGGCACGTGAACGGCCATCTGGTCACCGTCGAAGTCGGCGTTGAAGGCCGTGCAGACGAGCGGATGCAGCTGGATCGCCTTGCCTTCGACCAGGGTAGGTTCGAAGGCCTGGATGCCCAGGCGGTGCAGCGTCGGTGCGCGGTTCAAGAGAACCGGATGCTCGCGGATGACCTCGTCGAGGATATCCCAGACTTCCGGCTTTTCCTTTTCGACCAGCTTCTTGGCCTGCTTGACGGTCGAGGAGTAACCCTTGGCGTCGAGGCGGGCATAGATGAACGGCTTGAAGAGCTCGAGCGCCATCTTCTTTGGCAGGCCGCACTGGTGCAGCTTCAGTTCCGGACCGGTGACGATGACCGAACGGCCGGAATAGTCAACGCGCTTGCCGAGCAGGTTCTGGCGGAAGCGGCCCTGCTTGCCCTTCAGCATATCGGAGAGCGACTTCAGCGGACGCTTGTTGGCGCCGGTGATGACACGGCCGCGGCGGCCGTTGTCGAACAGCGCGTCAACGGATTCCTGCAGCATGCGCTTTTCATTGCGGATGATGATGCCAGGCGCACGAAGCTCGATCAGGCGCTTCAGACGGTTGTTGCGGTTGATGACGCGGCGGTAGAGATCGTTCAGATCCGACGTCGCGAAACGGCCGCCGTCGAGCGGAACCAGCGGACGCAGGTCCGGCGGGATGACCGGAACGACCTTCATGATCATCCATTCCGGACGATTGCCCGACTCCATGAAGTTCTCGACGATCTTCAGGCGCTTCATCAGCTTCTTCTGCTTGAGATCCGACGTGGTGTCGGCAAGCTCAGCGCGCAGGTCGCCAGCGATCTTCTCGAGGTTCATCGAGGCCAGCATCTCGTAGATCGCCTCGGCGCCGATCATCGCTGTGAACTGGTCTTCGCCGTATTCGTCAACGGCGAGCATGTACTCTTCTTCCGAGAGGAGCTGGTGCTCCTTCAGGGCGGTCAGGCCCGGCTCGGTGACGATGTAGTTTTCGAAGTAGAGGACGCGCTCGACATCCTTCAGCGTCATGTCGAGCAGCGTCGAAATGCGGCTCGGCAGCGACTTCAGGAACCAGATATGGGCAACGGGAGCGGCGAGCTCGATATGGCCCATGCGCTCACGGCGAACGCGCGACAGCGTGACTTCGACGCCGCACTTTTCGCAGATGATGCCCTTGTACTTCATGCGCTTGTACTTGCCGCACAGGCATTCGTAGTCCTTGATCGGCCCGAAGATGCGCGCGCAGAACAGACCGTCGCGTTCCGGCTTGAACGTACGGTAGTTGATGGTTTCCGGCTTCTTGATCTCACCGTAAGACCAGGAGAGGATCTTCTCCGGAGACGCGATCGAAATCCGAATAGAATCGAAATTCTGTGCAGGCACCTGCGGATTGAAAAGATTCATGACCTCTTGGTTCATGCCTGTCTCCTTCATGGGCTAAAGCGCCCTTAAAATGCGATGGTCGGCGGCAAATTCCCGGGAGCCGCCTCCCTCGCTTAAACGAGAATAACCGCTAGATGCGGCGAAACTTCCCTTCCGGGCCGACACGGATTCGGCGCCCGGCGGGACCGGCGTGCGCTGCATTGGCAGCGCACGCCCTATCAAGTGCTTACTCGGCCGCGTCGGGCAGCTGAGCTGCCTGCGCCTCGTCAAGCTTGGTGTTCTCGAGCTCGACGCTGAGGCCCAGCGAGCGCATTTCCTTGACGAGAACGTTGAAGCTTTCCGGAATGCCGGCTTCGAACGTGTCGTCTCCGCGGACAATGGCTTCGTAGACCTTGGTGCGGCCGGCGACGTCGTCCGACTTCACCGTCAGCATTTCCTGCAGCGTGTAGGCCGCGCCGTATGCTTCGAGCGCCCAGACTTCCATTTCGCCGAAGCGCTGACCACCGAACTGCGCCTTGCCGCCCAGCGGCTGCTGGGTCACGAGCGAGTAAGGACCGATCGAACGAGCATGGATCTTATCGTCGACCAAGTGGTTGAGCTTCAGCATGTAGATATAGCCCACGGTCACCTGGCGGTCGAATTGCTCGCCGGTACGGCCGTCATAGAGCGTCGACTGACCGGTATCCTTGAGACCTGCCAGGCGCAGCATGTCGTTGACGTCGGCTTCGTTTGCACCGTCGAAAACAGGCGTCGCAATCGAAACGCCACGCTTCCACTGGTCGGCGAGACGCAGAACCGAGTCATCGTCGAACTCATGGACCTGTTCGGCCTTCGGGCCGGTACCGACGACATCGCCGATGGTCTTGCGCAGCGGCTCAATGTTGCCATTGGCCTTGTATGCATCGATCAGTTCGCCGATCTGGCGACCCATGCCGGCGCAAGCCCAACCCAGATGCGTTTCGAGGATCTGGCCTACGTTCATGCGCGAAGGCACGCCGAGCGGGTTCAGAACGACGTCGACATGCGTGCCGTCTTCGAGGAACGGCATGTCTTCCACTGGCACAATGCGCGAGACGACGCCCTTGTTCCCGTGGCGGCCGGCCATCTTGTCGCCCGGCTGGATCTTGCGCTTTACGGCGACGAAGACCTTGACCATCTTCATGACGCCAGGAGGCATTTCATCGCCGCGCTGGACCTTTTCGACCTTGTCCATGAAGCGCTGTTCAAGGCGCGACTTGGATTCGTCGTACTGACCACGGAGCGCTTCGAGCTCGCTCTGGACCTTTTCGTCTTCGACCGCGAACATCCACCACTGCGAGCGGGGATATTCGGAGACGACGGCGTTCGAAAGCTCGCTGCCCTTCTTGAAGCCCTTCGGGCCGGCAATGGAAGCCTGGCCGCGCAGCATCTCGATCAGACGGCCGTAGACGTTACGGTCGAGGATCGCCTGCTCGTCGTCACGGTCCTTTGCCAGACGCTCGATTTCTTCGCGCTCGATCGCCATCGCGCGCTCGTCTTTTTCAACGCCGTGGCGGTTGAAGACGCGAACTTCGACGATCGTGCCGTAAGTGCCGGGCGGCATGCGCATGGAGGTGTCGCGCACGTCGGAGGCCTTTTCGCCGAAGATGGCGCGCAGAAGCTTTTCTTCCGGCGTCATCGGGCTTTCGCCCTTCGGTGTGATCTTGCCGACGAGGATATCGCCCGGCTGAACTTCAGCGCCGATATAGACGATGCCGGCTTCGTCGAGGTTCTTCAGCGCTTCTTCCGAAACGTTCGGAATATCGCGGGTGATTTCCTCAGGACCAAGCTTGGTGTCGCGCGCCATCACTTCGAATTCCTCGATGTGGATGGAGGTGAACACGTCGTCGGCAACGATACGCTCGGAGAGCAGGATCGAGTCTTCGTAGTTGTAGCCGTTCCAAGGCATGAACGCGACGAGCGCGTTGCGGCCGAGCGCCAGGTCGCCGAGATCGGTCGACGGGCCGTCGGCGAGGATGTCGCCACGATTGACCTCGTCACCGACGGTGACCAGCGGGCGCTGGTTGACGCAGGTGTTCTGGTTCGAACGCTGGAACTTCTGCAGGCGGTAGATATCGACGCCGGATTTGCCGGCTTCGAGGTCTTCCGTGGCGCGGATAACGATACGCGTCGCGTCGACCTGGTCGACCACGCCGCCGCGGCGGGCGCCGATGGCGGCACCGGAGTCACGGGCGACGACCGGTTCCATGCCGGTACCGACGAACGGAGCTTCGGCACGCAGCAGCGGCACTGCCTGACGCTGCATGTTCGAACCCATGAGCGCGCGGTTGGCGTCGTCGTTTTCCAGGAACGGGATGAGCGCGGCGGCGACCGAAACGACCTGCTTCGGCGAGACGTCCATCAGGTTCATGCTGTCGCGCGGGGCGAGCATAACTTCACCGGCATGACGGCAGACGACGAATTCGTCGACGAAGGAACCGTCAGCGTTCATCTCGGCGTTGGCCTGGGCGACGTAGTACTTCGCCTCTTCCATGGCGGAGAGGTAGAGCACGTCGTTCGTCACCTTGCCGTCGACGATCCGGCGGTACGGGCTTTCGATGAAGCCGTACTTGTTGACGCGGGCAAAGGTCGCAAGCGAGTTGATCAGACCGATGTTCGGGCCTTCCGGCGTTTCGATCGGGCAGATGCGGCCATAGTGGGTCGGATGCACGTCGCGGACTTCGAAGCCGGCGCGCTCACGGGTCAGACCGCCCGGGCCAAGAGCCGAAAGACGGCGCTTGTGGGTGATTTCCGAGAGCGGGTTGACCTGGTCCATGAACTGCGAGAGCTGCGAGGAACCGAAGAATTCGCGAACGGCAGCGGCGGCCGGCTTGGCGTTGATCAGGTCCTGCGGCATGACCGTGTCGATCTCGATCGAGGACATGCGTTCCTTGATCGCGCGCTCCATGCGCAGCAGGCCGAGACGGTACTGGTTTTCCATCAGCTCGCCGACCGAACGGACGCGGCGGTTGCCGAGGTTGTCGATGTCGTCGATCTCGCCCTTGCCATCGCGCAGTTCGACCAGCATCCGGACCACGGCCAGGATGTCATCCTTGCGCAGGATGCGGACGGTGTCTTCGACGGTCAGGTCGAGGCGCATGTTCATCTTGACGCGGCCGACGGCGGAGAGGTCGTAACGCTCCGCATCGAAGAACAGCGAGTTGAACATGGCTTCGGCCGATTCCATGGTCGGCGGCTCACCCGGACGCATGACGCGGTAGATGTCGAACAGAGCGTCCTGACGGTTCTCGTTCTTGTCGGCTGTCAGCGTGTTGCGGATATAGGCGCCGACATTGATGTGATCGATGCCGAGAACCGGGATCTCGTCGAAACCATTCGCCAGGATGACGCCAAGCGTCTTCTCGTCGATTTCGTCGCCGGCCTCGAGGTAGATCTCACCCGTCGAGTAGTTGACGATGTCGCCGGCAAGGTAATTGCCGTAAAGATCGTCGTCGGCGGCCTTGAGTGCCTTCAGGCCCTTGTCGGAAAGCTGGCGCAGCAGGCGCGGGGTCAGCTTCTTGCCGGCTTCCACGACGACTTCGCCGGTATCGGCGTCGACCATCTCGGTGATCGCCTTGGCACCCTTCAGCGTTTCCGGCTTGAAGGGAATGCGCCAGCCTTCGCCGTCGCGCTTGTAGAGCGACTTCGTGTAGAAGGTGTCGAGGATTTCCTCGCCGTCCATGCCGAGCGCCATCAGCAGCGACGTCACGGGGATCTTGCGGCGGCGGTCGATACGGGCGTAGACGATGTCCTTGGCGTCGAATTCGATATCGAGCCAGGAACCGCGATAGGGGATGACGCGCGCAGCAAAGAGCAGCTTGCCGGAAGAATGGCTCTTGCCCTTGTCATGGTCGAAGAAGACGCCCGGCGAACGGTGCATCTGGGAAACGATCACGCGCTCGGTGCCGTTGACGATAAACGTGCCGTTGTTGGTCATGAGCGGCATGTCGCCCATGTAGACGGACTGTTCCTTGATGTCCTTGATCGACTTCGCGCCGGTATCCTCGTCGATATCGAACACGATGAGGCGCAGCGTCACCTTCAGCGGCGCGGCATAGGTCAGGTCGCGCTGACGGCATTCGTCAACGTCGAACTTCGGCGGTTCGAACTCGTAGGACACGAATTCCAGCATCGATGCACCGGAGAAATCGGTGATCGGGAAAACCGACTTGAAAACGGCCTGAAGACCTTCGTCGGGTCGGCCGCCCTTCGGCTCTTCAACCATTAGAAACTGGTCGTAGGACGCCTTCTGAACCTCGATGAGGTTCGGCATTTCTGCGACTTCGGGGATCTTACCAAAAAACTTGCGTACGCGCCTGCGACCATTGAACGAAAGGGTCTGAGCCATCGTCGCTCCTTCAAAATCTTGCACCCGGGCCTGCAACGGACGGGAACCGATGGCCAGTCGATCCCGTCAATCAATGAGTAGTTCAATCTCGTCCGACTCCAGAAAACGCTCAGCTCGGATTGCTGTGCTGCCCTCGGTGCGAGACCATCCTTTTGAAGAACCCATTACCCAAAAGCCGTTTCGACGCGGCTTTTGGGTAATTCGTTCAGAAAAACGGCAAATGGGAGGCAGTAGAAATACTGCCTCCCAAAAGCAGTTCAAGATTACTTGACGTCGGCCTTGGCGCCAGCGTCTTCAAGCTTCTTCTTGATGTCAGCGGCTTCAGCCTTGTTGACGCCTTCCTTGACAGCCTTCGGAGCGGCTTCGACGAGGTCCTTGGCTTCCTTGAGGCCGAGACCCGTGATGGCGCGGACTTCCTTGATGACGTTGATCTTGTTGGCACCAGCTTCGACGAGGATGACGTCGAATTCGGTCTTTTCTTCTTCAACGACAGCAGCAGCGCCAGCACCGCCGGCAGCGGCAGCAACAGCTACCGGAGCAGCAGCGGAAACGCCCCACTTTTCTTCAAGAAGCTTCGACAGTTCTGCAGCTTCCAGAACGGTCAGCGAGGAGAGGTCGTCAACGATCTTTGCGAGATCAGCCATTTTACTAGTTCCTTTTGTTCGGTTCGAACCGGTTGATTATAAACAGCGAAAAACCGCCTTACGCGGCTTCGTCCTTCTTGGCGTAGGCCGCAAACACGCGGGCAAGCTGGCTTGCCGGTGCTGCAACAACCCCAGCGATGCGGGTAGCCGGTGTCTGGATCATGCCCAGCAGCTTCGCACGCAACTCATCGAGCGAAGGCAGGGTCGCAAGCGACTTGACTGCATCGGCGTTGAGCGTGGTTGTTCCCATGGCGCCGCCCAGAACAATGATCTTGTCATTGGTCTTGGCGAAATCCATGACGACTTTCGGAGCGGTGATCGGATCGGTGCTGTATGCAATCAGCGTCTGACCCTTGAAGAGATTGGACATCCCTTCCGCTTCCGTACCCTGAAGGGCGATCTTGGCCAGGCGGTTCTTCGCGACTTTGACGGTGCCGCCAGCTGCGCGCATCTTCGAACGAAAATCGTTCATCTGCGCGACTGTAGCACCAGCATAGTGGGCCACGACAACTGAGCCCGAAGCCTTGAAGACTTCGTTCAGTTCCGTGACGAATTCGCGTTTTTCCGCTCTTTCCACTGCCTATCTCCAGTTGGCGGGACCAAAAACGGGCCCGCCGGTTGCCTTTTGCCTCCTGGGATCATGCGAGATCCCAAGCGACGCTTGAGGATCCTGTCCCCCCGCGCTCTCGCGCCAATCAAGGCTAAAGAGGCACAAGGCATCCAAGGCTCGAACCGAGTTCCTAGAAGCGAACTTCATGCAATTCGGGTCTTACCCGTCTCATGCAGGCTAAGTGATTAAGGGAAAACCACCTGCAATCTCGGACAGGATTCCGGATTTCTCCGGAATATTCCGGCCCCTTGCGAGGCCGGAAATTCAGTCGCCGGATTTAAAGCCCGGCAGTAAACTTATGCAGCCGGCGCACCGGTGACCGAGCCGGGCTCGATCTTGACGCCTGGACCCATGGTCGAGGAAATCGCCACGCGCTTGACGTAGTTGCCCTTGGCGCCTGCCGGCTTCGCCTTGATGACGGCGTCAGCAAAGGCGCGGATGTTTTCTTCCAGAGCCTTGGCGTCGAAAGAGGCCTTGCCGATGCCGGCATGGACGATGCCAGCCTTCTCGACGCGGAACTCGACAGCGCCGCCCTTGGAAGCCTTGACAGCTCCGGCGACGTCCATGGTGACGGTACCGACCTTCGGGTTCGGCATCATGCCGCGGGGGCCGAGAACCTTACCGAGACGGCCGACGAGCGGCATCATATCGGGGGTGGCGATGCAGCGATCGAATTCGATCTTGCCGCCCTGGACGATTTCGACAAGCTCTTCGGCGCCAACGATATCGGCACCGGCGGCCTTGGCTTCGTCAGCCTTGGCGCCACGAGCGAAGACGGCAACGCGAACCGTACGGCCCGTGCCGTTCGGAAGGTTGACGACGCCGCGAACCATCTGGTCCGCATGGCGCGGGTCAACGCCGAGGTTCATCGAGACTTCGATGGTTTCGTCGAACTTGGCGACAGCCCGTTCCTTGACCATGCCGATGGCCAGGGTCAGAGCGTAGAGCTTGGTGGGATCAACACCTTCGTTGATCTTCTGCGTGCGCTTACCTGCCATGATCTTAACCCACCACTTCCAGGCCCATGGCGCGGGCAGAGCCTTCGATCATCGCCATTGCACCTTCGATATCCGCTGCGTTCAGATCCTTCATCTTGGCTTCTGCGATCGACTTGATCTGAGCCTTGGTGAGGGAACCGGCCTTGGCGCCCTTGCCGGGCGTCTTGGAACCGGATGTGATCTTCGCTTCCTTCTTCAGCCAGTAGCTGACCGGCGGCTGCTTCATCGCGAAGGTGAACGACTTGTCCTGGTAATAGGTAATGACGACCGGGATCGGCATACCCTTTTCCATTTCCTGCGTGGCGGCATTGAACGCCTTGCAGAATTCCATGATGTTAATGCCACGCTGACCAAGCGCCGGACCAATCGGCGGGGACGGGTTTGCCGATCCTGCCTTGACCTGAAGCTTGAGCTGGCCTGCAACTTTCTTAGCCATATCTCTCTGCCTTTCATGAACGGCCGGTCGCCCGGCCCGTGATGCCGGATCTCTCCGGCGGCTGCGGTTGCGTGGTGCGGATCATCAGGGTCCGGCTAAGACCCCCTCACCTTCCACGCGGGTGCGGACAAGGTCCGCAGGAAACAGGCCGCAAGGGCCAGCTTCCAGTTTCTGCAATCAGACCTTCTCGACCTGAGCGTATTCCAGCTCGACCGGCGTTGCGCGGCCGAAGATCGACACTTCCACCTTCAGGCGCGAACGCTCTTCGTCCACATCCTGAACCGTGCCATTGAACGACGCGAATGGGCCGTCGGAAACGCGGACCTGCTCGCCGATCTCGAAGGTAATGGAAGCCTTCGGCCGCTCGACACCTTCCTGGACCTGACCGAGAATGCGCTCGGCTTCGTAGTCGGGAATCGGAACGGGCTTATTGTCGGAGCCGAGGAAGCCTGTGACCTTCGGCGTATTCTTGATCAGATGGTAGGCTTCGTCCGTCAGATTGGCACGAACCATGACATAGCCCGGGAAGAACTTGCGCTCGGAATCGACCTTGCGGCCGCGACGCACTTCCACCACCTTTTCGGTCGGCACGAGGATCTTCTCGAACAGGTGCTCAAGCCCCTTCTGGCGAGCCTTGTTCTCGATATCTTCAGCCACCTTCTTTTCAAAATTAGAATATGCGTGGACGATGTACCAACGTGCCGCCATTTTCATCTCCACCCGTATCAGTTGCCGGTATTCAGCACGAAGCTCAGAGCCCAGCCGATCAGCTGGTCAGCGGCAAAGAAAAACAGCGCGGCGAAAACCACCATCACCAGCACCATGACCGTCGAGATCATGGTCTCGCGGCGCGATGGCCATGTAACTTTGGACGTCTCGGAGCGAACCTGCTGCAGAAACGCAAACGGATTGGATTTGGATGCCATCGACTGCCCACGCAATTACGGCGCGTAAAGCTGAAACTATCAGCCCCACGCACCGCGTGTCTGTTGAACCCTAAATAAACACCGATTTCCGAATACACAAGAGGGAAACCGAAGTTTAACGAAATTACTTACCACCAATCAATCCTCGGCCGGAAATGCCGCGAGCATATCCGCGCTGTCCCGCATCAAGGAAAATGGCAGGGGCAGTAGGGCTCGAACCTACGACCTGCGGTTTTGGAGACCGCCGCTCTACCAACTGAGCTATACCCCTTCATACCGATCATTCAGCGCCTGAGCCAAGGCCCGCAAATCGCTGCTGAAAAGCATGGCGCTCCCTTTAAGACGACGACACGGGATTGGCAAGCACGATTTTCGATTTTCAAAGCCATTCTCATGATATGCGAACGATCGGCTTTTCAATCGCGTGACCAGATCCGTTCAGACCTTCACATATTTCCGCCAATCGTGCTCTTCCCTGAAGCCCAGCACCTCGCGGATCTTGCGGTTGGAGAGCAGGCTCTCATATTCGCCGATCTCGCGAGTGAAAGGCACGTTCGGAAAGAATCGCTTCGCAAGCTCCTTCGATGGCGTAATGGCCGAGACGGTGTCATTGGCGGCATTGAAGACCTGATAGCCGAGGCCGTCCTTCTCGATGCAGAGATGGCAGATCTGTCCGAGGTCGCGGGCGTCGATATAGCTCCAGGCGATGCGCTTGCGCATCTCGGGATTGGCGAAATAGGTCGGGAACTTCTCGTAGTCGTCAGGCTCGATGACGTTGCCGATGCGCAGCGCATAGATGTCGAAGCCCGAACGTTCGGCAAAGGCGCGCGCCGTCTTTTCGTTGACCACCTTCGAAAGGCCGTAGGAATCCATCGGATTGACGTCGTAGTCCTCCTCCAGCGGGAACTGGTGGAAATCGCGGTGGCCTTCGGCGAAGCAGACGCCGTAGGTCGTCTCGCTCGATGCGACGATGATCTTCCTGATGCCGAGCTTCACCGCCGCCTCGATGACATTATAGGTGCCCATCGTATTGATCCTGAAGGTTTCGTTATCGGGCTTGATCAGGATGCGCGGGATGGCGGCGAAATGCACGACGGCGTCGAAGGGCTGCACGCCCCTGCCCGCGTCGAGATCGGGAAAATCGCGATGCATCGAGAGCGCGTTGAACACCTGACCGCTATCGGTGATGTCGGCGATGAGATTGGTGACGCCGGGGCTATCCAGCGGCACAAGATCGAGGTTGTGAACCTCGTAACCGGCATTGACGAGCCATGGCACAGCATGGCGACCTGCCTTGCCCGAACCGCCAGTGAACAGAACACGTCTTTTCATGGAATATCCTCCGCGTCATGAAATCGGAGGCATAGATAGACGCTTCCGCGCGAAGAGCAAGCGAGCGTCCTGCAAGGGTTCACCCCCGCGTCGCCAGGAGCATCCTATCCGGGAGCACCTGGCCGATCATTTCCGATCATCGCAGAACCCTGCGATACTCGGCAAAGGTCGTCACTTGACGACGCTTACCTCGCCAATCTGCACTACGGCAGACTGAACAACTTCTTGCGGAATTGCAGCGATGAAAAACATCGTGAAAACATACATCGCGAATATCGTCGCAGCGAATGTGGCCTTTGGAATCATCCGGGCTCTCCTCTTTGCAAGAAGGAGTCTGGACTACAATGTTCCAATCACAAACCGGTTTCTGAACGTGAGATGAACAAAATACTGTGACAGGCCAATTTAACGATATTTTTACAACACCTGTTAAGCCTACAGGAAGCCATGAAAATGAAAAACCCCGCTGTTTCCAGCGGGGTCTTCATAATTGCGGATAACTCGAAAGTTATTCGACGATCGACGCGACGATGCCGGCGCCGACGGTGCGGCCGCCTTCGCGGATAGCGAAGCGCAGCTTTTCTTCCATCGCGATCGGAACGATCAGCTCGACGGCAACCGTGACGTTGTCGCCCGGCATCACCATCTCCGTGCCTTCCGGCAGCGTCACAATGCCC
>NZ_JALBGX010000012.1:0-100324 GCF_023006465.1 Rhizobium sp. PRIMUS64
AGCCCCACCGGCGCGCCGAAGACCGGCGCGGTGCAGCAGGCCCGCTCGCTGGAGCGCGGTCAGCTGGTCATGGACCAGGAACGCCACACCTGCACCTGGAAGGGCGAGGCGGTGACGCTGACGGTGACCGAATTCCTGATCCTGCATTCGCTGGCGCAGCGCCCCGGCGTCGTCAAAAGCCGCGACGCGCTGATGGACGCGGCCTATGACGAACAGGTCTACGTCGACGACCGAACCATCGACAGCCACATCAAGCGGCTGCGCAAGAAATTCAAGATGGTCGACACCGACTTTGATATGATTGAAACACTTTACGGAGTGGGATACCGCTTCCGCGAAGCAGCCTGAGCCCAAGCGGCGCAGCAGCAGTCAAAATGTTACAGCGTCCTTTGCGCGTCTGAAAAGACGCGCGGCGCTGTAGGAAATATTAAGGGCTGCGGGCCGGTTCATCCGGCCCCGCCCTTCGAAAGGGCCTGTCATTGGCACAGTTGGTGCAGGAAAGGGATCTGGACGATGCGGAGGGCGTAAGCACCCGTCGCGTCCGAGGCCGGCGTTGGTCGCATCCCTTCACCCTGATCCGCCGCATCTTCGGCAATGCCGTCTTTTCGAGCCTGACGCGGCGCATCCTGTTCTTCAATCTTGCCGCACTGCTGGTGCTCGTCGGCGGCATCCTCTACCTCAACCAGTTCCGCGAGGGGCTGATCGACGCCCGCGTCGAGAGCCTGCTGACGCAGGGCGAGATCATTGCCGGCGCCGTTTCGGCCTCCGCTTCGGTCGATACCAACTCGATCACCATCGATCCGCAGAAACTGCTCGAGTTGCAGGCCGGCCAGAGCATCACCCCGGTGCCGAATGACGAGGATCTCGAATTCCCGATCGATCCCGAGAAGGTCGCGCCCGTCCTGCGCCGGCTGATTTCTCCGACGCGCACGCGCGCCCGCATCTTCGATGCCGACGCCAATCTGCTGCTCGATTCGCGCCATCTCTATTCGCGCGGCCAGGTGCTGCGCTTCGACCTGCCGCCTGTCGAAGAGGAGAAACAGACCTGGAGCGAGTGGTTCGCCACCCTGTTCAACAAGGCGCTGCAGCCCGGCAATCTGCCGCTCTATAAGGAAGCGCCGGGCGGCGACGGCTCGATTTATCCCGAGGTGATGAATGCGCTCACCGGCGTGCGCGGCGCGGTCGTGCGTACCACCGAGAAAGGCGAGCTCATCGTTTCCGTCGCCGTGCCGATCCAGCGTTTCCGTGCCGTGCTCGGCGTTTTGCTGCTGTCGACGCAGGCGGGCGACATCGATAATATCGTCCATGCCGAGCGGCTTGCCATCATGCGCGTCTTCGGCGTCGCGACTCTCGTCAACGTGCTGCTTTCGCTGGTGCTTTCATCGACGATCGCCAATCCGCTGCGCCGTCTTTCGGCGGCCGCCATCCGCGTGCGCCGGGGGGCCAAGGCACGCGAGGAGATCCCCGACTTCTCCGCCCGCCAGGACGAAATCGGCAACCTTTCCATCGCGTTGCGCGAGATGACGACGGCGCTCTACGACCGCATCGATGCGATCGAGAGTTTCGCGGCCGATGTCAGCCACGAGCTCAAGAATCCGCTGACCTCGCTGCGAAGCGCTGTGGAAACGCTGCCGCTTGCCCGATCCGACGATTCCAAGAAGCGGCTTATGGACGTCATCCAGCACGATGTCCGCCGCCTCGACCGGCTGATCAGCGATATCTCAGACGCCTCCCGTCTCGATGCCGAACTCGCACGCGTCGATGCCGGCTCCGTCGATATGGAAGTGCTGCTGCGTGACCTCATCGAGGTTTCGCGCCAGGTCAGGAGCAGCAAGAAGCAGGTGGAGATCGAATATGCGATCGAGCGCAAGCCGAACATCAAGACGCGCTTCGTCGTCAATGGCCACGATCTGCGCATCGGCCAGATCATCGCCAACCTGATCGAGAATGCCCGCTCTTTCGTGCCGGAAAAGGGCGGCAAGATTACCGTGCGGCTGGTGCGGACGCGTTCGCGCTGCGTCACCACTATCGAAGACAACGGCCCCGGCATCCAGGCGGAAAATATCGACCGTATCTTCGAGCGCTTCTATACGGACCGGCCGGAATCGGAAGGCTTCGGCCAGAATTCAGGTCTCGGCCTTTCGATCAGCCGGCAGATTGCCGAAGCGCATGGCGGTTCGCTGAGAGCTGAAAACATCACCGATGCCGAAGGCGGGCATGTGCTCGGCGCGCGCTTCATCCTCTCTTTGCCAGTCGGCACCGCGGCATGACCGAGGCAACTTTCAACATCCATGCGACCGCGATCGTGGTCGGCAAGACGGGACTGCTGTTCAGCGGGCCTTCCGGCTCGGGCAAATCAATGCTGGCCTTCACCTGCATGACGGAGGCGCGCCGCCTCGGCCTGTTCACGGCGCTGGTCGCCGACGACCAAGTTCTTCTCTCAGGAGAGGCCGGCGCGGTGATTGCCGCGTGCCCGCCGTCGATCACCGGGCTGATGGAGCTTCGTGGCACCGGTATCGTTCATCAGGAGCATATTCCCAGGGCGGCCATGCATTATGCCGTGCTTCCGGGCAGTGCCACCGGCGAAAACCGGGTGCCTCCCGAGGGCGAAATGGTGAGCCTTGCCGCCGGTTTGTCGCTTCCCGCATTGCGGTTGCTCGCAGGCGTTTCCTCACCCCTTGCGATCCTGATGGCAAAAGTGCCGGATATCGGGCGCTAGGGCCTTCCGGATTGGTCAATCTGCCTTATATAGTCGCATTTTTATCTTGCACTTCGGCTTTTCATAGCCAAGATGTGCCCCCACCGGTGGACGTAATTGCTGCATTGCGATATTGGGTCCACCGTTTGCGTCTATGGGAGCAGTAATATCATGATCGGACTTGTGCTTGTCACTCATGGCAAGCTGGCTGAAGAGTTTCGTCATGCTGTCGAGCACGTCGTCGGTCCTCAGAAATTTATCGAGACGGTCTGTATTGGCCCCGAAGACGACATGGACCAGAGACGGCAGGATATTCTGGAAGCCGTTTCCGGTGCCGATGATGGCCATGGCGTCGTCATCCTGACCGACATGTTCGGCGGCACGCCGTCCAATCTTGCCATATCAGTCATGAGCAGCGGCCATACCGAAGTCATTGCCGGCGTCAACCTGCCGATGTTGATCAAGCTTGCCGGCGTGCGCGGCGAGAACAACATGGAGAAGGCGCTGGTGGAGGCTTCCGAAGCCGGGCGGAAATATATCAATGTCGCAAGCCGTGTGCTCAGCGGAAAATAACGAGCCTTCATGACATCGCTCTCCCGGGAACTCCTCATTATCAACAAGCGCGGTCTTCACGCGCGCGCTTCCGCCAAATTCGTGCAGATGGTCGAGACCTTCGATGCCGCCATCACCGTTTCCAAGGACGGGATGACGGTCGGCGGCACCTCCATCATGGGACTGATGATGCTTGCGGCAAGCCCCGGCTCGAGCGTCGTCGTCTCGGCGAGCGGCAGCCAGGCCGAGGAAGCGCTGGAGGCGCTGGACCAACTGATCCAGAATAGGTTCGGCGAAGAAATGTGAGCGCCGGCGAGCTCATATAAACATATAAAGACTTCTTTATATCCTTATTGCCATCCCGGGCGAAGCCTGCTAAACGGCGGACATGCCGTGCGCTTGCACGCGGTCATCTTCGCGCCTGCGCCAATTTTGAGACGTTTTCAGCCTGGAGGCCTCTATGAGCACTGAAAAAGATTATGTCGTCGCCGATATCGGGCTTGCGGATTTCGGCCGCAAGGAAATTACGATCGCCGAAACGGAAATGCCGGGGCTGATGTCCTGCCGCACCGAATTCGGCCAGACTAAGCCGCTGAAGGGCGCGCGCATCACCGGCTCGCTGCACATGACCATCCAGACGGCCGTGCTCATCGAAACGCTGGTCGCGCTCGGCGCCGAAGTCCGCTGGGCCTCGTGCAACATCTTCTCGACGCAGGATCATGCCGCTGCCGCGATCGCCGCTTCCGGCGTGCCTGTCTTCGCCATCAAGGGCGAATCGCTCGAGGATTACTGGGTCTACACCGACAAGATCTTCCAGTGGGCCGATGGCGGCCTTTCCAACATGATCCTCGATGACGGCGGCGATGCCACCATGTACATCCTGCTTGGCGCCCGCGCCGAGGCCGGCGAGGACGTGCTGTCTCACCCGCATTCCGAAGAAGAGGAAATCCTCTTCGCACAGATCAAGAAGCGCCTCGCCGCTTCCCCGGGCTGGTTCACCAAGCAGCGCGACGCGATCAAGGGCGTCACCGAGGAAACGACGACCGGCGTCAACCGACTTTACCAGCTCAGCCAGAAGGGCCTGCTGCCCTTCCCGGCGATCAACGTCAACGACTCGGTTACCAAGTCGAAGTTCGACAACAAGTATGGCTGCAAGGAATCGCTGGTCGACGGCATCCGCCGCGGCACCGACGTCATGATGGCCGGCAAGGTTGCGGTCGTTTGCGGATACGGCGACGTCGGCAAGGGTTCTGCCGCTTCGCTCTCCGGCGCCGGCGCCCGCGTCAAGGTGACCGAAGCCGATCCGATCTGCGCATTGCAGGCTGCGATGGACGGTTATGAAGTCGTTCTGCTCGAGGACGTCGTTTCCTCGGCCGATATCTTCATCACCACCACCGGCAACAAGGACGTCATCCGGATCGACCATATGCGGGCGATGAAGGATATGGCCATCGTCGGCAATATCGGTCACTTCGACAACGAAATCGAAGTCGCTGCATTGCGCAATCTCAAGTGGACCAACGTCAAGCCACAGGTCGACCTGATCGAATTCCCCAAGGGCAACCGCATCATCCTTCTTTCCGAAGGCCGTCTGCTCAACCTCGGCAACGCCACCGGCCATCCGTCCTTCGTGATGTCGGCTTCGTTTACCAACCAGACGCTGGCGCAAATCGAGCTCTTCACCAAGCCCGACCAGTATTCCAACCAGGTCTATATCCTGCCGAAGCATCTCGATGAAAAGGTCGCACGCCTGCATCTCGACAAGCTCGGCGTGAAGCTGACTGAGCTTTCTGAGGAACAGGCTGCCTATATCGGCGTCTCGCCGAAGGGGCCGTTCAAGTCCGACCACTACAGATATTGATCTGATCGTTAATATCCACAAGATGTAGAAGCCGCGGCATTGACAAATGTCGCGGCTTATTTTTTGGACGCTCCCTTCCCGCCGATTCCCTTCCGAAGTATTGTTTTAAGACTTGATTCGTGGCGCCGGACTCTGTCCGACCGCTGCGAAAATGGGATGTCTTGTCGTAATGCGGCACATTGAAGGACGGAGACATACCGAGGATGTCGGAAATGAAAAGCAGCCTGCCCGGTCAGGCGGATGATGGCGCTCGCGCCGATCGCCGCCCGCCTATGGCAGGCCAAGGATATAAATCTGCAACGGCACACGAGGCCGCAAAGCAAGAGCACGGACCATTGGCGCGCTTTCTTAAACGCTGCGCTGCCGGCACGGCGCTTGCCGCGCTGGCGCGGCCGGCTCTGGCGCAGGCGGAGCAGCAGGCGGCGGCTTCGGCTCACCTCTTCACATCCTCGCAGGTGATCGGTGTTTCCGTCGTCATCGGTGTCATATCGGCAGCACTGCTGTCGACGCTGTGGCTCGTGCGCCAGCGCGGCAACCTGGAAAACGAGAGCCGGGAAATCCGCTCGGCGCTCTCCGATGCCCAGCAGCGTATTTCGCAATACCAGGCTCTGATCGCCGACAAGAACCGGCGGATCGTCATCTGGGACGGCAATGCGCGCCCCGAACTGCTCGGCCAACTTCCACCTGAGACCGGCGCGCCGCAGGACGGCGAATTCCTGGCCTTCGGGCTGTGGCTGAAGTCACGTTCGGCTTCCGAGCTGGAAAAGGCGATCGACCGGCTGCGCGACGAGGCGCAGAGCTTCGACATGGTGGTCGAAACCATCCGCGACGAAATCCTCGAGGCGCAGGGCCGGGTTTCCGGCGGGCGGGCCTTCGTCCGTTTCGTGGCGCTCAACAATCTGCGCGCCGAGCTCGCAGAGCTCAGGATCGAGCGCGACCGGCTGATGACCTCGATCTCGGCCTTCCAGACCATGCTCGACGCGATCGACATGCCGGCCTGGCAGCGTGACCCGGTGGGCCGCCTCACCTGGGTCAACCAGGCTTATGGCGAGGCGGTCGAGGCGCGATCGCCGCAGCAGGCGATCAATGAAGGCCGCGAGATGCTGACGACCGTGGCGCGCGAACGCATTCGCGCGACGACGACGCCGGAATCGCCCTTCCACGACAAGATTTCGACGGTCGTTCACGGCAACCGCACCTTCTTCGACGTCGTCGACGTCAGGGTTCCCGGTGGCTCGGCCGGCATCGCGATCGATGTGTCCGACATAGAGGCAGTGCGCGCCGAGCTGGAACGGACGCTGAAGAGCCATGCCGAAACGCTCGACCATCTCGCCACGCCGGTTGCCATCTTCGACGGCGACCGCCGGCTGCAATTCTACAACCAGGCCTTCGTCGCGCTCTGGGAGCTGGATATCGCCTTCCTCGAAGGCCGACCTGACAATAGCGAGCTGCTCGAGCGGCTGCGGGCGGCCAAGAAGCTGCCGGACCAGCTCAACTGGAAAAGCTGGAAGGAAGCCGCACTTTCCGTTTATCGCGCGCTCGACACGCAATCCGATCTCTGGCACCTGCCGAACGGACAGACGTTGCGCGTCTTTGCAACCGCCCATCCGCAGGGCGGCGCCACCTGGGTGTTCGAAAACCTGACCGAGCAGGTCGATCTCGAAACGCGCTACAACACGCTGGTCAAGGTGCAGGGCGAAACGATCGACCATCTTTCCGAAGGTGTGGCGGTGTTCGGCCCTGATGGACGCATCCGCCTTTCGAACCCGGCCTTCCGCGCGCTCTGGGGAATCACCGAAACCGAAGCCCAGCCCGGCACCCATATCCGTGCGCTGGGCGAGGCCTGCGCGCCGTCCTATGACCGGCCGGATGGCTGGAAGACCTTCGCGGAGCTGATCACCAGCTTCGACGACGAACGCCGCTCGGGTCAGGGAACGCTGGAACTCTTCTCCGGCCTCGTGCTCGACTACGCCGTCATTCCGCTGCCCAACGCGCAGACCATGCTGACCTTCGTCAACATGACGGACAGCGTGCGCGCCGAGCGCGCGCTGACCGAGAAGAACGAAGCACTGCGCAAGGCCGACGAGCTGAAGAACGACTTCGTCCAGCACGTTTCCTATGAACTGCGTTCGCCACTAACCAATATCATCGGTTTCACCGATCTCCTGCGCACGCCGGGTGTCGGGCCGCTGAACGAACGGCAGGCCGAATATATCGACCACATCTCGACCTCGTCCTCGGTTCTCTTGACGCTCGTCAACGATATCCTCGACCTTGCGACCGTCGACGCCGGCATCATGCGCCTCAACTATGCGGATATCGATCTCAACGACCTGCTCGACGACGTCTCGATGCAGATCGCCGATCGCCTGCACGAAAGCGGCGTGGCGCTTGAAATCACCGCACCCGCCTATCTCGGCTCGATCATTGCCGATCCGCAGCGGCTGAAGCAGATCCTTCTGAAGCTTCTTTCCAATGCGGCGAATTTCTCGCCCGAAGGCACCTCGATCTCGCTGGAATGCCATCGCGAAGGCACGGATTTCGTCTTCTCCGTCAGCGATCGCGGCCCCGGCATCTCACCTGATATGATCGCGACCGTCTTCGACCGTTTTGCCACGGGGGCTAAAAGCGGCAAACGCGGCGGCGCCGGCCTCGGCCTCTCGATCGTCGACAGCTTCGTCAGTTTGCATCATGGCGACGTGACGATCGACAGCGAGCCGGGCAAGGGCACGACCGTCGTCTGCCGTATCCCCTCGGTCGATGTACCGCATTCCGCCGCCGCCGAATGACGACCAGCCATGCGATCTCGCTTTTCCTGAAAGACGAGGCGGCTACCATCCGCCTCGGCGAAGATCTGGCACTGGCCCTGAAGGCCGGCGATTGCCTTGCCCTTTCCGGCGATCTCGGCGCGGGGAAATCCTCGCTCGCCCGGGCGATCCTGCGCGCCATGGCCGATGATGAAGAGCTCGAGGTCCCGAGCCCGACCTTCACGCTGGTCCAGTCCTACGATCTGCGCATCCCCATTTCGCATTTCGATCTCTACCGGCTCGGCGATCCCGCCGAACTGACCGAACTCGGCTTCGACGAGGCTCTGCAGAACGGCATCTGTCTCGTCGAATGGCCGGAGATGGCGGAGAGCGAACTGCCCGTTCAGCGCATCGCGCTGACGCTGGAACATGAGGGCAACGGCCGGCGGGCGACAATCAGAGCCGCGGGCGCGCAAATTACACGCATCCGCCGTGTCCTGGCGATCCGCGATTTCCTTGACGCTGCAGGTTACCCCGAAGCGAAACGCCGCTTCCTGACCGGCGATGCCTCGCTGCGCGCCTATGAGGCGATCTATCCGAAGGCCGAGAACCAGCGCATCATCCTGATGGACTGGCCGCCTCTTGCAGAAGGCCCGCCGGTTCTCGACGGTAAACCCTATCCCAAAGTCGCGCATCTTGCCGAAAACGCCTATCCCTTCGTGGCGATCGCCGATGCGCTGCGCAAGGACGGCTTTGCGGCGCCCGAAGTCTACAAGGTGGATTATAACAAGGGTATCCTGCTGATCGAAGATCTCGGCAGTGACGGCGTGCTGGACGCCCATGGACAGCCTATTATCGAACGCTATCGCGAAAGCGTTGCCTGCCTGGCCAGACTGCACGCTCTGAAATTTCCGCACGACATCCCAGTTGGAAAGAGGCATGTCCATCATATTCCTGATTTCGACCGTACGGCGATGAAGATGGAGGTGCGGCTGGTGCTCGACTGGCACCTGCCCTGGAAGCGCCAGGGCGCACCCGCAACCGAAGCCGAACGCGCGGATTATCTGGCGATCTGGGATACACTCATCGACGAACTCGCAACGGCCGAGAAGAACCTGCTGCTGCGCGACTTCCACTCGCCGAATATCATCTGGAGACCGCATGCGAAGGGCGTCGAACGGATCGGCCTCATCGACTTCCAGGACGCCATGATCGGCCCCACGGCTTATGATCTCGCCTCGATCGTCCAGGATGCGCGCGTAACGATCGAGCCGGGCCTCTTCCGGCAACTGATGGATGATTATCTGGGGCTTCGCCGCGCACAGGGCGGTTTCGACGAAGCCGGCTTCATGAGGGCCTGGGCAATCATGTCGGCGCAGCGCAATTGCAAGCTTGCCGGTCTCTGGGTGCGCCTGTTGCAGCGCGACGGCAAGCCGGGCTATCTGAAACACATGCCGCGCACGCTTGCCTATCTGAACGTCGCGCTAGAGCATGAAACGCTTGCCCCCTTGCGCGATTGGTGCACAAGGGCTGGAATAGGCCAGAGCGAATCATAAGTTCCGGATCAGAATGACCATCAGACAAGCCATGGTACTGGCCGCGGGTCTCGGAACCCGCATGCGCCCGATCACCGATACGATCCCGAAGCCGCTGGTGAAGATCGACGGCAAGCCGATGATCGACTACGCGCTGGATTCACTGGTGGCGGCCGGCGTCGAACGGGCCGTCGTCAACGTCCACCACTTCGCCGATCAGATGCTCGACCATCTCAGGAACTACCGCGGCCTCGACATCATCATTTCCGACGAGCAGGACGCTCTGATGAATTCCGGCGGCGGGCTGGCGAAGGGCCTGACATTACTTAACCGCAACAATGTCTTCGTCATGAATGCCGATCTCTTTTGGATCGGCGAGCAGCCGGGGCGACCGACCAACCTGCAACGCTTAGCCGGATTCTTCGATAGTGAACGCATGGACATGGCGCTGCTTTGCGTTGGGATCGAGGATACGACAGGTCACAACGGCAAGAATGACTTCAGCCTCGCAACCGATGGCCGGCTGACGCGTTATCGCGACGATCCGTCCAATCCCGTTGTCTACGCCGGAGCGATCGTCATGAACCCGTCGCTGCTCGACGATGCACCGAAGGATGCCTTCAACCTCAATATCTATTTCGACAAGGCGATCGCGCGCGGACGGCTTTTCGGCATGGTGCTCGAAGGCCATTGGCTGACTGTGGGAACGCCGGAGGCAATCGGCGAGGCGGAGGAAACGATCCGCAGGTTGCGGGCGTTTGCCTGAGCCATGGCAGAGCGGCACCAGCCACGCATCCTGACAATCCCGGCGGGCCTCCCCTTCCTGAAAATGCTGGGGACGACGCTTTGCGATGGCCGACTGACGCCGCTTTTCCGGCACGAGGCCGATGATCCGCTGTCGCTCGCCAAGGTGACGATCTACCTGCCGACCCGGCGCGCCGTGCGTGTGCTGCGCTCGGAATTCGTCGACCTGCTCGGCGGCCGCTCAGCCATCCTGCCGGTCATCCGTCCACTCGGCGAAACCGACGACGATAGCGGCTATTTCGACGAGGTGCTGCCGGCAACGATCGATCTCGCCCAGCCGCTGTCGAATACCGCCCGTCTGCTGGAGCTGGCGCGCCTGATCCTTGCCTGGCGAAACAAGCTGCCGGAGATCGTCCGCCACATTCATTCGGACTCGCCGCTCGTTGCGCCGGCAAGTCCGGCGGATGCCATCTGGCTCGCCCGCAACCTTGCGGAGCTGATCGATTCCATCGAGACCGAGGATCTCGACTGGGCGGAACTGTCGAAACTCGACACCGGCGACTATGCCGCCTGGTGGCAGTTGACGGCGGAATTTCTGCAGATCGCCAGCGCATTCTGGCCGGAGCGGCTGTCTGAACTCGGCAAATCCTCGCCGGCACGGCACAGAAACGCCATTCTCCGGGCCGAAGCAAGCAGGCTTTCGGCGACGAAACCGGCCGGACCGATCATCATCGCCGGTTCGACGGGTTCCGTTCCCGCCACCGCCGATCTCATCGCCGCCGTCGCCCATCTGCCTGAAGGCGTGATCGTGCTTCCCGGTCTCGATCTCTCCATGCCCGAAAGGCACTGGCAGATGGTCGCGCCGGAACCGACGCCCGGCCAGCATGCCAATCCGGCAAGCCGGAGCCACTCGCAATATGGTCTGTCGTCGCTGCTCAAGCGGCTGAAGCTGACGCGGGCCGACGTCACGCTCCTCGATAGGCCGGAGGCCGATCTCGACCGGCGCGCCGAAATCCTGTCGCGAGCACTTGCGCCGGCGGAGGCGACCAGCGACTGGGGGGCGTGGAAAAACGACCTGCCGGCAGGTGCGCTATCTTCGGCCTTCTCTGATGTCTCGCTGATCGAAGCCGCCAATGAGCGCGAGGAAGCAACCGCAATTGCCATCGCACTCCGGCTGGCGTTGGAAAGACCTGGACAGGATGGCGAAAGCCGGGCAGCACTCATCACTCCGGACCGCAATCTCGCGCGGCGGGTGATGGCCGAGCTTTCCCGCTTCGGCATCCTCGCCGATGATTCGGCGGGCACGCCACTTTCGGCCATGCCGCAGGGCACCTTGCTGCAATTGTTGCTGGAGGCAGCGCTGCGGCCGGGCGATCCAGTGGCGATCATCTCGCTGCTCAAACATCCGCTTGCCCGCTTCGGTCTGGAACGCGACGCCTTGATTTCCGCTACCGAGGCGCTCGAGCTGCTGGCGCTGCGCGGCGGCGTGGCAGAGGTTGATATCAGCACGCTGGAACCGCTGCTCACTCACCAACTTGCCGAACAGGCCCTGGATAGGCATGCGCCGCAATGGCGAAAAGCGCTTTCGCCTGAGGCCGCCGACGGCGCATACGGCCTCGCCCGGCGGGTCGCACAAGCGACCGAGCCGCTGGCTTCGGCGCTGATCCGGCACCGGCCGGAAGATCGCGAAAGAACAGTGCGCTTCACATTGTCCGAATGGGCGGAGCGCACCGGCCGTTCGCTTGAGGCGGTCGCGGTCGATCCGCAAGGCAATCTCGCCGATCTCTGGTCTGGTGAAGCAGGAGATGCACTCGCTGCCCTGCTCGGTGAAGTGATCGACACGGACGGCCAGATGGAGGCCGACGGGCCGCAATGGATCGACATCATGGCAGCCCTTGCCGCCGGTCATGCGGTGAAGCCGCGGGCGCTCAGCCATCCCAGGCTCTTCATCTTCGGCACGCTGGAAGCCCGACTGCAGAGCGTCGATACGTTGATACTCGGCGGCCTGAACGAAGGCACCTGGCCGGGGCAGACCGCCAACAATCCCTTCATTCCACGAATGATGAAGACGGAGATCGGCCTGGAGCCGCCGGAGCGGCGCATCGGCCAGCTGGCGCATGATTTCGAGATGGCAAACGGCACGCGCCATCTGATCTATGCGCGCGCGCTGCGCCAAGGTTCGACGCCGACCGTCGCCTCGCGTTGGCTGCAGCGGCTGCTGGCGCTCGGGGGAGAGGCGTTCGAAGCGGAATTGAAGGGACGCGGCAACTGGTTTCTCCAATGGGCCGGTCTCATCGATCGGGGAGATGGTCAGGCGCCGGCGCTGCGACCTTCGCCGAAACCGCCGCTGGCCCTGCAACCAAAATCCTATTCCTTCAGCGAAGTCGGCCGGCTGCGCCGTGATCCCTATGCCATCTATGCCCGCCGTGTGCTGCGGCTCGACCCCGTCGACCCGTTCAATCGCGATCCAGGGGCCGCCGAACGCGGAACGCTCTACCACAAGATCATCGACCGGTTCATTCGCGAGGCTCACATCGCCGGCACGCCGGATGCGGCAGCGGCCATGGAGCGCATCCTTTCCGAGCTTTTCGACATGGAGCAGCTGCCGCCGCATATCGATGCCGTGTGGCGGCCGCGCTTTCGCGCGGTGGCCGGCGTCTTCCTCGAATGGGAGGCCGGACGGCGACATGGCATCCGGAAAACGCTGACGGAAGTGCGGGGCGGCATGGAGCTGGAGGCGATCAATATCCGCCTCACCGGTGTCGCAGACCGGATCGACGTCACCGGACCGAACGCCGCCGATATCATCGACTACAAGACCGGCTACAATCCCTCGCCGGCACAGGCACGCGTGCTTCTCGATCCGCAGCTTGCGCTCGAAGCGGCCGCCTTGATCGCCGGCGCCTTCCGCGATGCCGGCAGCCTCGTGCCGCAGGACCTTCTCTATGTGCGTCTGCGTCCAGGTAGCCGCTTCCAGGTCGATACGGTCAACAACGAGAGCTCTGCCCGCAGCGACAAGGCGAAATCGGCGATGGATCTCGCGGCCGAATCGATCGATCAGCTGGTCAAATTCGTGGGGTTGCTGCAATCCAACGAAAGGGGTTTTACCTCCCGGCTGATCCCGGCCCAGCAATTCGATTTCGGCGGCGACTACGATCATCTTGCCCGCGTCTCCGAATGGTCAACGGCCGAAACCGAAGAGGGCGGTGATGAGTGATGTGACCACCCTTCCCAACGACGACGATCCGGGCGCCTGGATCGGCTGGACGACGATCCAGCAGGCGATTGCCTCTGATCCGCTGCGTTCGGCATGGGTCTCGGCCAATGCCGGTTCCGGCAAGACGCATGTCCTGACACAGCGCGTCATCCGGCTGCTGCTTGCCGGTGCGCGGCCTTCCGCCATTTTATGCCTCACCTATACCAAGGCCGCGGCGTCCGAAATGTCGAATCGCGTCTTCGAACGGCTGGCGGAATGGGTGGTGCTTGACGATGAAGACCTCGGCCGGCGGATAACGCAGATCGAGGGTACGGCTCCCGACGGACTGAAGCTCGCCGAAGCTCGCCGGCTGTTTGCCAAGGCGCTGGAGACACCCGGCGGACTGAAGATCCAGACGATCCATGCCTTTTGCGAGGCGCTGCTGCATCAGTTCCCGCTGGAGGCTAACGTTGCCGGACATTTCTCGGTTCTTGACGATCGCGCGGCGGTGGCACTGCTTTCCGATGCGCGCCGGGCGCTGCTGACGGCAACAGCGCCTGACGAAGACAGCGCCCTTGCCGAGGCATTCGCTTACGTGCTCAATCTCGGCGACGAATCCGGACTGGAGAACCTGCTCGGCGACATCGTCGCCAACCGCAACGCCATTCGTCGTTTCACGGTGACGGCTGGACAACAGGGCGGTGTGGAGAAGGTCCTGCGCAAGAGGCTGGGTCTCGCCGATGGCGATACCGAAAGCCGGATCGCAGCGCAATATTGGCCTTTGCCGGAGCTTTCGGGCGGCACGCTGGAGCTTTATCTCTCGCTTGCCGACCAGAAGGGCGGTGCGAAGGCGCAGGAGGTTGCCTACGGCCTCAGGCTCGCCGGGCGGGAGCGCGATGAGGCAAGGCGCGCTGAGTTTCTCGAGAAAATCTTTCTGACCGTGAAGGGCGAGCCCAAGGCGGACTCGCAATTCTTCGTCAAAGCCATGCTTGCCGAGGCACCGCAGCTGGCGGGCGCCATCGCCATTGCCCGCGCGCATGTCGCAGCAAGCCGCGACCGGCTGAAACTGATGCGGATGTACGGCGCCACACATGCAGCGCTCGTGCTCGCCGACCGACTGAACCACGACTATGAAGAGCTGAAGAAGCAACGCAGCCAGCTCGACTTTGAGGACCTGATCACCCGCACCGCCGAGCTGCTGACGAAAAGTGGCGTCGGTCCGTGGATCCACTACAAGCTCGATCGGGGTATCGATCATATCCTCGTCGACGAGGCGCAGGATACCAGCCCGATCCAGTGGAGCGTCATCCAGTCGCTCGCCGAAGATTTTTTCTCCGGCGAAAGCGCCCGGCCGATCGTGCGTACGCTCTTTGCCGTCGGCGACGAAAAGCAGTCGATCTATTCCTTCCAGGGGGCGCGGCCTGAGCGTTTTTCCGAGGAGAGCGACCGGACGCGGCGGCGCGTTTCCGACAGCGGGCAGAGCTTTTCCTCGGTGCGGCTTCCGCTCTCCTTCCGCTCGACTGCCGACGTGCTCGAGGCCGTCGACCACATTTTCAAGGCACCCGACAACGCGCGCGGCCTGAGCGCGCTCGGCGAACCGGTCGTGCATCGTTCCAGCCGCATCGGACATCCCGGCGCTGTCGACCTCTGGGAGATGGTCGCGCCGGAAGCCGTGGTGAAGGAGGAAGACTGGACGGCGCCCTTCGACGCGACGCCGGAAAGCGCGCCGGCCGCAATCCTCGCGCGGCGGATCGCTCATTCGATCGGCACGCTCGTCGGCCGCGAAACGATCGTCGACAAAGGCAAGGAGCGCCTGATCGAGGCCGGCGACATCCTGGTGCTGGTGCGCAAGCGCGACGCCTTTGTCAATGCGTTGACGCGGGCGCTGAAACGCCGCGGCGATATTCCGGTCGCCGGCGCGGACAGGCTGGTGCTGACCAGCCACATCGCCGTGCAGGATCTGCTGGCGCTCGGCCGATTCCTGCTTCTGCCGGAAGACGACCTGTCGCTCGCCGCCGTGCTCAAGAGTCCGCTTTTCGATCTCTCCGAAGACGACATCTTTGCGATCGCCGCATTGCGCGGCGACAATCAGAGCGTCTGGAGCCATCTCAAAAGCTTCGCCGCCGACGGCACCGAACGTTTCCGTGCTGCCGTTGAGAGGCTGGAACTGTTTCTCCGGCAATCCAGGAGCCTGTCGGTCCATGATTTCTATGCGCGCGTGCTGGGTAGCTATGGCGGGCGGCGGCAATTCCTTGCCCGTCTCGGCACCGAGGTCAGCGATATTCTCGACGAATTCCTGACCTTCACGCTCGACCACGAGAGCTCCGGCCTTCCCGGTCTGCAATCCTTCATCTCGACGCTGGAGCTCGAAGCACCCGTGATGAAACGCGAGCAGGATAAGGGGCGCAACGAGGTGCGGATCATGACGGTGCATGCCTCCAAGGGTCTTGAAGCACCGATCGTTTTCCTCGTCGACGGCGGTTCGAAGGCCTTCACCCATACCCATCTGCCGAAGCTTCGCCTGATCGAGACCGGCCCCTACGAGCCGCCGATGCCCGTCTGGGTTCCTGTCTCCGATCTCGCCAATTCGCTGACCCAGGACGATGCGGCGCGTATCCAGATGCTGGCGGAAGAAGAATATCGCCGGCTGCTCTATGTCGCCATGACACGCGCCGCCGACCGGCTGGTCGTCTGCGGCTATCGTGGCGTGCGTGTGAACAACGACACCTGGCATATGATGACTTCGACGGCGCTGCACGACGACCATCCGCATGTGGAGGCGACCACATTCTCCGGCCCCGATGGGCAATGGCCGGGCATCAAATGGCGCGTGCCGCGGGTAGAACGAAGCTTCGAGCGTACCGATCGCAACGAAGAGCGCGACAGCGAGGAAACCTTGCCGGACGGCCTGTTGCGGCCATTGCCGCCGCAGGCTGAGCTGCCTCGGCCGCTCAGCCCTTCCGGTGCCGGGACGATCGTCGATGAAGATGAAGGCAGTCTGCTGGTCATTTCGCCGCTGTTCGGCGAGAAGGAGCGCAGCGATCGCTCACTGGAGAAGGGCAGGCTGATCCATCGCATGCTGCAGGCGCTTCCCGAAATTCCACTTGCCGAACGGCCTGATGCGGCAAGCCGCTATGCCGAACGAGCGGCGCGATTCTGGCCGGAAGCGGAACGGCGCAAGCTTGTCGATTCAGTTTTGAAACTATTGGACGAGGAAGGTCTGCAGGCCGTCCTCGGTGCGCAGGCCCAGCCAGAGGTCTCGATCATGGGAACATTGACGCTCGAGGACCGGCGCTATGCTGTCTCCGGCCGTATCGACCGGCTTGCCGTCCTTGCCGATCGCGTCGTCATTCTCGACTACAAGACCAATCGGGTGCCGCCGACAACAGAAGAGACCATCCCCTTCGCGCACCGGGCGCAGCTGGCGATCTATCGCGAGATCCTGGCGCCGCTCTATCCTGAGAAGCGTATCGATTGCATGCTTGTCTATACCGAGAACGCCTCGCTCTTCACACTAAGCGAAAAGGCGCTCGGTTTGGCGCTTGCAGCGGTCAAGACAAAGTGAAATACCGGACATTGAAAATTCGGCACCGCACCATCACATGTGGTTCAACACCCAATTCGGTTAAAGGAGCAGCCCATGGCTACCGTGAAAGTCGATATCAATAACTTCCAGTCGGAAGTTCTGGAATCCGCAGAACCCGTCGTCGTCGATTTCTGGGCTGAATGGTGCGGCCCGTGCAAGATGATTGCTCCGAGCCTCGAGGAAATCGCCGTCGAGATGGAAGGCAAGGTCAAGGTGGCCAAGCTGAATATCGATGAGAACCCGGAACTCGCTGCACAGTTCGGTGTGCGCTCCATTCCGACGCTTGCAATCTTCAAGGGCGGCGAAGTTGCCGATATCTCGGTTGGCGCAAAGCCGAAGACGGCCCTTTCGAACTGGATTTCGAACGCTGCCTGATTGATATCTCTCAATTTGTATCACAATGAAAAAGCCCGGTTCGACCGGGCTTTTTTCATCTTACCGCCTTCATTTCGGGGGCGTGCCGTTGTCGGCAAGGACATCGCCGACGAGATAGAGAGAGCCGCCGACCAAGATGCGCGGCGGCAAAGCCTCTGGATCGAGAACGGCTCTTATTGCTTCCAGCGCATCGCCGACCGTCAACATCGGTTCGGCAACCAAACCGGCATCATAAGCGGCATTGGACAATATCACCGGGTCGATCATCGCTTCGCTGCCGCGGATCGGCACGCAGAAAACCTTCTCGACCAGGCCGGTAAAGGCCTTGAAATAGCCGACCGGATCCTTGGTGTTGATCATGCCGGTAATCAGGAAAAGCGGCCGAGACTGGCGTTCCTCGAAATTGGCCATGGCTTCGGCGATCACCTCGCCTGCACCGGGATTGTGTCCGCCATCGATCCAGATCTCGGCGCCGGCGGGCGCATGCGACAGCAGCCGGCCCTCGCTCAGACGCTGCAGCCGGCCCGGCCATTCGACCGAACTCATCGCCTTTTCCATCATCGTCTCGGTGACCGTGAAACCCGCCGCCTTGACGGCACGAATGGCGGCGGCGGCATTGGCATATTGATGCCGGCCGGGAAGGCGCGGCAGCGGCAGGTCGGCAAGACCGAATTCGTCCTGGTAGACGAGCCGGCCATATTCCTCATGCGCCATGAAATCCTGCCCGAAGACCGCGCTCGGGCAATGCAGCCGCTCGGCCGTCGACATCAGCACGTCGAGTGCTGCGTCATATTCCTGATGACCGATGACAACGGGAAATCCCGGCTTCATGATGCCGGCCTTTTCGGCTGCGATCAGCTCGACCCTGTCGCCGAGATAGGGCTGGTGATCCAGCGAAATCGGCATGATGACCGAGACGCCCGGATCGGAAATGACATTCGTGGCGTCGAACCGGCCGCCGAGACCGACTTCGATGATCGCGGCATCGGCCGGATGTTCGGAAAACAGGATGAAGGTGACCGCTGTCAGGATTTCGAAGACGGTAATGTGTTGTCCTGCATTGGCATCGGCCACGCGACGCACGGCCTCGGCAAAAACGGCGTCGTCCACAAGCTGCCCGCGTCCACCCTTGACGCCAATGCGATAACGCTCGTGCCAATTGACGAGATGCGGCGAGGTGTGGACATGGGCGCTGTAGCCGCCGGCTTCGAGCAGGGCGCGGCAGAAGGCGGTGACAGACCCCTTGCCATTGGTGCCGGCGACATGGATCACCGGCGGCAGCTTCCTGTGCGGATTGCCGAGCACATCGAGAAGACGAGTGATGCGATCGAGAGACAGATCAAAGCCCTTGGGATGCAATCCCATAAGCTTGTCGATCTCCTGTGCTGCCTCACTCACCGCGGTTTGGCCTCTGGGTATCAATTCAGCACCCCGCCTGCTTGTCGGTTATCAGGCGCTCGCCGCCAGAGCAATCGCGCCGCCATTCATGTCGTTCGCCGCAGAAACCGGCTTCTTCGTCAGGATCTTCAAGAGGCGCGCCAGCGTTTCCGGAATATCGTGACGTTTAACGACCATATCGACCATACCATGCTCCAACAGATATTCGGAGGTCTGGAAGCCTTCGGGCAGTTTTTCACGCAACGTCTGCTCGATCACGCGCTTGCCGGCAAAGCCGATTTCGGCGCCGGGTTCTGCCAGATGAATATCGCCAAGCATGGCATAGGAGGCCGTGACGCCACCGGTCGTCGGATTGGTCAGCACGACGATATAGGGCTGGCCGGATTCCTTGAGCATGTCGACGGCAACCGTCGTGCGCGGCAACTGCATCAGCGACAGGATGCCTTCCTGCATGCGCGCGCCGCCGGAAGCGGGGAACATCACCAGCGGGCACTTTTCAGACGTCGCACGCTCGAAAGCCTTAACGATCGCCTCGCCGGCGGCCATGCCGAGCGAACCACCGATAAAGTTGAATTCATGCACGACGGCCACGAGTTTCAGTCCCTGCACCTTTCCGACACCGGCGAGGATCGTATCCTCCTGTTCGGTCTTCAGGCGGCTGTCGCGCAGGCGATCGCTGTATTTCTTCGAATCGCGGAACTTCAGCGGGTCCTGCGCGACCTTCGGCTGCGGCAGCGATTCGAACTCGCCATTGTCGAAAAGATCGGCCAGCCGGGCCTTGGCCGGCATCTTCATGTGATAACCGGACGCTGGAATGACCCATTTGTTGCCTTCGAGGTCCTTGTGGAAGACCATCTCGCCCGTTTCCGGGCACTTGATCCAGAGGTTCTCCGGCACTTCGCGACGGCCCAGCATGGAATTGATCCGCGGGCGAACGTAGTTGGTGATCCAGTTCAACTCGAATACTCCTGATTGACTAAAGCGCGTCGCGATCTTTCAGATTTGCCTGCCACGCTTCTAGGTCTTTGGTTTCCCGCATGTCGTTGGCAAAACCGCTGCACACCTTTGCGCGACATGCTTTAACGCCAATGTGGGCAAACTATTCGGCAGCAACAAGGCGCGCCGAACGTGTTCCCGTGGAAAGGCCGCGCACCAGCGTGGCAACGGCCTGAACCGTATCCGCCGTTGCCTTTCCGTCATTCGTCAAGCTGGTCGCGACCTGATTGACGATCGCGGTGCCGACGACGACGCCGTCGGCCGAACCGCCAATGACCTTTGCATGTTCCGCCGTCTTGACGCCAAAGCCGACGCAGACGGGCAGGCTGGTATGCTGCTTGATGCGGGCGACAGCGCCCGAAACCAGCGACGGATCAGGCAGCGCCGAACCGGTGATGCCGTTCATCGAGACGTAGTAGACGAAGCCGGAGGTGTTCTTCAGTACCTTCGGCAGGCGCTTCTCATCGGTCGTCGGCGTCGCCAGGCGGATGAAATTGATCCCTTTGCGGATGGCCGGAATGCAGAGTTCGTCATCCATCTCGGGCGGCAGGTCGACGACGATCAGGCCATCGATGCCGGCGGCGAGCGCGTCATCGAGGAATTTCTCGACGCCATAAATATAGATCGGGTTGTAGTAACCCATCATCACGATCGGCGTCGCATCGTTGGTTTTGCGGAAATCGGCCGCCAGCTGCAGCGTCTTCTTCAGCGTCTGGCCGCCTTTCAAGGCGCGCTGGCCGGCCAGCTGGATCGCCGGGCCGTCGGCCATCGGATCGGAAAAAGGCATGCCGAGCTCGATGATGTCGGAGCCCGCCTCCGGCAGCGCCTTCATGATGCCGAGCGAGGTGTCGTAATCGGGATCGCCGCCCATGAAATAGGTCACAAGCGCCGGACGGCCCTCGGCCTTCAGCTCGGCAAAGCGTTTGTCCATGCGTGCGGTCATGTCTTACAGTCCCATTCCCAGAATCTTGCCGACGGTGAAGATATCCTTGTCGCCGCGGCCGGAGAGGTTCATCAGGATGATCTCGTCCTTGCCCATCGTCGGTGCGCGTTTGATCACCTCGGCAATGGCATGCGAGGGTTCGAGCGCCGGGATGATGCCTTCGAGGCGGGTCAGGGTCTGGAAAGCCTCGAGCGCTTCGTGGTCCATGATCGGCACATAGTCGACACGGCCGGTATCGTTCAGCCAGGAATGTTCGGGACCGATGCCGGGATAATCGAGACCGGCCGAAATCGAATGGCCTTCCTTGATCTGACCGTCACCATCCTGAAGCAGATAGGTGCGGTTGCCGTGAAGCACGCCGGGCGAACCGGCGGTGATCGAGGCGCAATGTTCGTCGCCCTGCAGACCCTTGCCGCCGGCTTCGACGCCGACGATCTTCACAGAGGGATCATCCAGGAAAGGATGGAAAATGCCGATGGCGTTCGAGCCGCCGCCGACGGCAGCGATGACGAGATCCGGCAAGCGGCCTTCGGCTGCCAGCATCTGCTCTTTCGCTTCGATACCGATCACCGACTGGAAATCGCGGACCATCTCCGGATAGGGATGCGGACCGGCTGCCGTTCCGATCAGGTAATAGGTATCCTCGACATTGGTGACCCAGTCGCGAAGCGCCTCGTTCATGGCGTCCTTCAGCGTGCCGCTGCCTGCCGTGACCGGTTTGACCTCCGCGCCGAGCAGCTTCATGCGGAAAACGTTCGGCGCCTGACGCTCGACATCGGTGGCGCCCATATAGACGACGCAGGGAAGGCCAAAGCGGGCGGCAACGGTTGCGGAGGCGACGCCGTGCTGGCCGGCACCGGTTTCGGCGATGATGCGGGTCTTGCCCATGCGCTTGGCGAGCAGGATCTGGCCGATGCAGTTGTTGATCTTGTGCGAGCCGGTATGGTTCAGCTCCTCGCGCTTAAAATAGATCTTCGCGCCGCCGAGTTCGGCCGTCAGCCGCTCGGCGAAATAGAGCGGGCTCGGGCGGCCGATATAATGCGCGCCGAGATGCTTCAATTCGGCCTGGAATGCCGGATCGTTCTTTGCCCTGTTCCACTCGTCCTGCAGATCAAGGATCAGCGGCATCAATGTTTCGGCGACGAAACGACCGCCATAAATGCCGAAACGGCCATCTTCATCGGGGCCGGAACGGAAGGAATTCGGTTTAGGCGTCTCGTTCACTCTCAACTCCCTGAGGCCATCATCGGCGCATTCGCCTTTTCGACCGCGTCAAAAAATTCATCGATCTTCGCGACGCTCTTCACGCCAGGCGCAGTTTCGACTCCCGACGAGACGTCGATACCCGGTGCCTTGGTGATGAAAAGCGCTTCTGCGACATTGTCCTTGTTCAGCCCGCCGGAAAGCATGTAGTCGACGTTGCCGTCAAGCCAGCTGAGAAGGCTCCAATCGAAGGAAATACCGTTGCCGCCAGGCAGTTCCGAACCCTTCGGCGCTTTGGCGTCAAAGAGGAAACGGTCGGCGATGCCGATATAGGCCTCGACGCGCTTCAGGTCGTCTGCCGTGCGGACCGAAAAGGCCTTCATCACGGGCAGACCATAGACCGCCTTTATGGTCAGCACATGTTCGGGGCTCTCGTTGCCGTGAAGCTGTAGCATATCCGGCTTCAACAACGACACGATCTCGTCGAGTTCGTCATTGGTCGGATCGACGACGACGGCGACGATTTTCGCCTTGCCACGCGCAGGTTCGGCAAGCTTTGCCGCCAGGTCCGGCTCGATATAGCGCGGGCTCTTTTCGAAGAAGATAAAACCGATATGGGTCGCGCCGCGTTTCAGCGCGCGATCGACTGCGTCGGGCGTCTTCAAGCCACAGATCTTGATATCCGGTCTCATGGCAGCGAAGTGACACGAAATGCGGAAAGAGTCGAGCCAATTTGCGACGGACACTGAATTTAGCGCGGCTCTCGGCTAGAGCGCCGCGCGTCCAAACGACGCGCTAGGGACGCTCTATCACTTTAAATCTGCGCATAATCCTTTCCGAAAAATCGATTCCGATTTTCGGGTTGTGCGCTAGTCGAAATCGATGGCATGCAGCTGGCTTCCATGCCGTTTGAGCCAGGACTTCGCCTCCTCCATACCGGGGCAAAGCTTACGGCAGAGGGCCCAGAAGTGCGGACCGTGGTTCATTTCCTTGAGATGGGCGACCTCATGGGCGGCGAGATAATCGATCACCGAAGGTGGCGCCATGACAATACGCCAGGAAAAGCTCAGATTTCCTTCCGACGAGCACGAGCCCCACCGGCTGCGTGTATCCTTCATCGAGATCGAGCGGATCGGCGCCCGGATCGTTGCGGCATGCATCGTCGCCAGTCTTGCGAGATCGGCGCGCGCCTCCTTCTTGAGAAAGGCCGCAATGCGCCGTCCGACATGTTCCGGCATGCCGCTGACGCGCAGCACCGCCCTGCCATCTATGGACACCGCCTCGGTCAGCCCGCGCAAGCTGCCGCTATGCTGAATGCGATGGGAAACGCCGCGAACAAGGATTTCGGCGCCGTCACGCAGGCCGGCATCGGTCGAAAACTTCGCAAGCTTGGTGAGGAGCCAACCCTGGTGACGATCGAGGAAGGCATTAACCTCACGCACCGCAAGGCCTTTCGGCACCGTCATCTTCAAGGCGCGGCCACCCGGTTCGATGCGCAGCGTGATGCGTGTCGCCCGGTCATGCTGCTTGATCGTCAGCGGCATGAGCCGGCCAGCGACGTCGAGCGTCCGCATTTCGGGCGGAGCCGGCTTTCGCGCCTTCGACCTTGTTTTCAGAAGCGAGAACATGCGTGTTTTCTATACGATTCGCCGGCAGATCTAAATGATCGTCGGAAGGGCGGACATGGAAAAACCGGCATCGCGAGATGCCGGTCATCAATTCATCGTTCAGGTGTTTACGGCGTCTGGTATTCAGCGACCGGGCCGTTATCATCGCGCTTGGCGTTCCTGCGGTCGCGCATGAAACGGTCGAACTCTTCCTGATCCTTGGCGCGGCGGAGCTCACGCAGATAGGAGTCGAATTCCTCGCGCATTTCGTCAAGCTTGCGGCGCTCTTCCTCCATCCGGTCGAGTTCGGCCTTGCGCCAGTCGTCAAAGGCGACGTTGCCGGTCGAGAAGTGCGGGCGGTGACGGCCATGCGGGCGGCGGCAGGAGGCAAAGAAGCCATCGGTCGCCTGGTTGACGTCACGCTTGAAGCCGCGCAGACGGTCGCCGAAGATGATGTAGGCAAGCATGGCAAGACCCAGAGGCCAGAAAACCATGAAGCCGAGAATCATCAGGGCAATGGTAGCCGGAGTCCAATCCGGTCGAAGCAATGCTGACTGGTTCATCGTGCGGGTATCCCTCGCTTTCCGCGCCCGGCAGAATACCGAACGCTGAAATCGATGTGGTTACCGCAATAACCGCCTTCAAGACGATTGCCCGCGAAATCGGACAAGGCCTTGAATCCGTTTCGCTAATTCAGCTATCCCTGATTCAGCCCGCCCGGCCGCCCTTGATGACACGCGGGACCGGAGGCTTAATGGCAGAACGCGAATGCTGTCGGACGAAATCGATGATGCGCGGCGCGATCTCGCGGCGGAAACGCGAACCATTGAAAACACCATAATGGCCGACATCCGGCTGAAGATAGTGCATGCGCATATCTTCGGGAATGTTCACGCAGATGGTCTGAGCCGCCTTTGTCTGGCCGACCCCGGAGATATCGTCATTCTCACCTTCGACGGTCAGAAGCGCCACGTTGCGAATTGCCGCCGGATCAACGCGTTTGCCGCGATGCATCAGTTCGCCCTTCGGCAGTGAATGCTTGATGAAGACCTCCTCCACCGTCTGCAGATAGAATTCGGCGGTCAGATCCATGACGGCGAGATATTCGTCGTAGAAATCGCGATGTCTTTCCGGCTCGCCGTCGTTCTTCACGAGATGCATGAAGAATTCCTTGTGCGCGACGAGGTGGCGATCAAGATTCATCGACATGAAGCCCGAGAGCTGCAGGAAACCCGGATAGACCGGGCGCATGAAGCCCGGCTGCGGCCAGGGTACGTTCATGATGACATTGTCGGAGAACCACTGCAGCGATCGCTCCTGGGCGAGCTTATTGACTGCCGTCGGGTTGATGCGCGTGTCGATCGGGCCGCCCATCAGCGTCATCGACGCCGGCGAAAGCGGATCCCTGGCTTCTTCCATCACCGCAGCGGCTGCCAGCACCGGAACAGAAGGCTGACAGACGGCGATGACATGCGTGTCGTGACCGAGGAAATGCAGCATCTCGATGACATAGTCGACGTAATCGTCGAAATCGAACGTGCCTTCCGTCATCGGCACCATGCGGGCGTCGATCCAGTCGGTGATGTAGATATCCGCACTCGGCAGCAGCGCCTCGACCGTGCCGCGCAGCAGCGTGGCATAGTGGCCGGACATCGGCGCGACGATCAGGATGCGCGGATCATTGCCGCGCGCGGCGGGAACACTGCGCGCGAAATGCAGGAGATTGCAGAAGGGTCGCGACCAGACGACCTCTTCGCGGACGGACACCGTCCGGTCACCAATCGTCGTCTGCTTCAGTCCGAATTCCGGCTTCCCGTAGCGTCGTGTCGTGCGTTCGAACATTTCGAGGCTTGCCGCCATCGTCCGGCCGAACGGCGTATGGGAGAACGGGTTCAGCGGATTGGCATAGGCAAATCGCATGATATCGGCCGCGGCGCGAAACGGCGCCATGGCGGCATGGTTCAATTCATAAAGCTGATAAAACATGGAAGGCGCCACCTTTCTCTATCGAAAAGATGACGCTGATTGAGAGGCATCGAGTCTTTCCGTAATGCGGGCACGTAACGCAGACTAACAGGTTTCTGTTGCACAGCAACATGGACGAACCAAACCCACACAAGAAATGCCGGAGAATTGACCTCCGGCATCATAATCGAGCTGAAAACTTAAGTTTCTCAGCAAGAAGCGTCGTTAACGATCCGCTACGAAGGTCTGCTTCTGCGTGCCGAGACCTTCGATGCTGAGTTCGACCACGTCTCCCGCCTTGAGATAACGCGGCGGCTTGAGGCCCATGCCGACGCCCGGAGGCGTGCCGGTCGAGATCACGTCACCGGCATGCAGCGACATGAACTGGCTAAGATAAGAGACGAGGAACGCAACCCCGTAAACCATCGTCTTCGATGAGCCGTTCTGCATCTTCTGGCCGTTGACCGTCAGCCACATGCCGAGGTTCTGCGGTTCCGGAATTTCATCCTTGGTCACGAGCCAGGGGCCGATCGGGCCAAAGGTGTCGCAGGATTTGCCCTTGGTCCATTGACCGGACCGCTCGGTCTGGAAAGCGCGCTCGGAAACGTCATTGGAGACGCAATAACCGGCGACATGATCCAGCGCTTCGGCTTCTGTCACATATTTGGCGGTTTTGCCGATGACGACGCCGAGCTCGACTTCCCAATCGGTCTTTTCCGAACCGCGGGGAATGATGACATTGTCGTTCGGTCCAACGATTGCGGATGTTGCTTTCATGAAGATGATCGGCTCGGGCGGCACGGTCGCACCGGTTTCGGCAGCGTGATCCGAATAATTCAAGCCGATGCAGATGAACTTGCCAGTGCCCGCGACGCAGGCGCCAATGCGGCCGGGCGCGATTTCCGGAAGGCTCTTCGGATCGATGGCCGCTATCTTTGCAAGGCCTGCCGGTGTGATCGCTTCGCCGCCGATATCAGCGACATGAGCGGAGAGATCGCGGATCTTGCCATCGGCATCGAGAAGTGCGGGTTTTTCACTGCCTGCTTCGCCAACACGCATCAGCTTCATGGAATTCCTCCTCATCGAAAACGGATTTGCAACCACCTATGAACGAATTATTCATCGGTGTCATTACGGCTTTGCCGGGAAGCGGTACGGCTTTTCCGCGATTTGGGTGATTTTCTGCCGAAAACCGCCCGTATCTTTCGGCATCAAGCTCTAAAAATTTCCGCCAGATCAGGGCCGACGGGAACGATCTTCGTCGGATTGAGGCTTTCGATCGAATAGTAGCCGCGCTTGATGTGATCGAGGTTCACCGTTTCGGCGATGCCCGGCCAATCCAGCATGCGGCGGCAGAAGGCGCGCAGCTTGGCATAGTCGGAAAGCCGGCGCAGATTGCATTTGAAGATGCCGTGATAGGCGACGTCGAAGCGCACCAACGTCACGAAAAGCCGGATATCGCTCTCGGTGGGATGATCGGCGAAGAGAAAAGACCGGCCCTCGAACTGCTGCTCGACCCAGTCGAGGCAGGAAAAGACATCGGCAAAGGCTTCTTCGTAGGCGACCTGCGTGGTGGCGAAACCGGCGCGGTAGACGCCGTTGTTGAGATCGGGATAGATGCGGTCGTTGAAAGCATCGATCTCGGTGCGCCTCTCCGCCGGGTAAAGATCGATCGGATTTTTTGCCAGGGCGCCAAAGCCGCCGTTCAGCATGCGCAGGATATCGGCGGATTCATTGTTGACGATGGTGTTTCTCTGCTTGTCCCAGAGAACCGGCACGGTGGCCCTGCCGGTGAAATCCGGCGCCGCCCTGGTATAGATTTCATGCATATAGGTTACGCCGTTGACGTGATCCTCCGTCGCGCCAGGATAATCACCGAAGCGCCAGCCCTGCTTGCCCAGCAGCGGTTCAGCGACCGAGACGGAGATGACATCTTCCAGGCCCTTGAGCTTGCGGCCGATCAGGGTGCGCGAGGCCCAGGGGCAGATATAGGCGACATAGAGATGGTAACGGCCGGCGCTGGCTTCGAAGCCAGCTTCGCCCGTCGGCCCGGCGCTGCCATCCGAGGTTACCCAATTGCGGAAACTCGAGGTCTGACGGAGAAAGCCGCCCTTCTCGTCCTTTGCCTGAACGGGCTGCCAGTCTTCCGTCCACTTTCCGTTCACCAGCATGCGTAACTCCCGGTCAATTGACTAAAACGGTTCATTATCCTGCTTCGACGCCGGCGTGAGGCCGCTTTTATGAAGACAGTCTGTACACCCAAACTGCGACGATGCTGCGCTTGCCAAGCCGGTGAAGCAGGAAATATGACTGCGCTAAAGCGCGTCGCAATCTTTCAGCTTCGCTCCTCGCTTGTTAGCTTTTTATTTCGCCGCATGTCGTTATCGCAAAACCGCTGCACACTTTTGCGCGACATGCTTTAGTCAAGATGACGTGGAGTTCGAAATGCATCTCTCGAAGGCCATCGTGCGGACCGAACATGCAAGCCGCTACCTGCAGCAGCTCTGCAAACACTGGAGCCACAAGTTCAGCGTCGATTTTGATCCTCTGAAGGGGCGGGTACCGTTCAGCGATACGGCCGAGGTGACGTTTGCGGCCGACGATGCGGCTCTGACCATGACGCTTTCCGTCGCCGATCCCTCGCAACAGGAAAGGATGCAGCACGTCATCGACGATCATCTGAAGCGCTTCGCCTTCCGCGAAGAACTCGACATCGTCTGGACGGATTAAGCCCAGCCCACGATCCAAATTTTCTGCCCCAAACCCTGGAACAAGCATGACGAAGAGCAATCACCGCGAATCCGAATATCCGGTCGATCCGATGTTTCTCGACCGCTGGTCGCCGCGCGCCTTCACCGGCGAAATCATCGAGGAAACGCAGCTGCTCGGTCTGCTCGACGCCGCCCATTGGGCGCCGTCCTCGGCCAACCACCAGCCCTGGCGCTTCATTTATGGCCTCAAGGGTTCGGAGCATTGGGAGAAATTTGTTGCCTTGCTCAACGATTCCAATCAGGACTGGGCCAGGAATGCATCGGCGCTGATCTTCGTCGTGTCGCGCGCCTTCACCGGGGCTGCCGGCTCAGCCGAGGAAAAGCCGAGCTACACCCATTCCTTCGATGCCGGTGCGGCATGGGGGCATCTGGCGATCCAGGCGCGCCTCTCCGGCTTTTACGCCCATGGCATGGGCGGCATCAAGCATGATGAGATCAGGCAGGCTTTCGCCGTTCCCGAGGGATACCGGGTCGAAGCAGGCGTCGCTGTCGGCCGCCTGGCGGACAAGAGCGTTCTTTCCGAACGCAATCAAGCGCGCGAATTCCCCAGCCAACGCAAGCCGCTCTCCGAAGTCGCCTTCAACGGCCGCTTCGTCGCGAATTGAGCCCTCAGGCAAACAAAAGCCCCGCGTCCAGGGGCGGCGGGGCTTTTACTTTCGAAATATCAATTAGATATCAAGGTTTGCAACGCTCAGCGCATTGTCCTGGATGAATTCGCGCCGGGGTTCGACTTCGTCACCCATCAGGCGGGCGAAGAGGCCATCGGCGTCCGTGGCGTCATTGACCCTGACCTGCAGCAGCGAGCGAACATTCGGATCGAGCGTCGTTTCCCAGAGCTGCTCGGCATTCATCTCGCCAAGGCCCTTGTAGCGCTGCATGGTGAGGCCCTTGCGGCCGCTTGCGAAGATCGCGTCGAGCAAGGCGCGCGGACCAGAGATTTCGACGTCGCCTTCGCGGCGATGCAGCGACGGCGGCGTCTGATAGATTTCCTTGAGTCGTGCCGTCAGCTGGTCGATGTGACGGGCATCCGAGGAACCGATCAGCGCCATGTCGAGCACGACCATTTCCCTGACGCCACGGACCATGCGCTCCAGGCGCAGCCCGCCATCGGTTGTCACATCGCCCTGCCAGCCGCGCTCGGTTTCCTCGGCGATGATGTCGAGCCGCCCTGCCACTTCGTTTGCCAGCGCCAGCGCTCTAGCCGGGTCGCTGGCGAGCTCGGCGTTGAGCGCTCCGGCAATCGCCGCTTGTTCGACGGCGGAACGATTGTAGCGCGAATGGAGATTGTCGAGCAGCGCGCGCATGCGCAGGGCATCGAGGATGACCTCGCGCAGATCCTGGCCGGCGCGAACCTCGCCGCTACCAAGCCTCAGCGAAGCATCTTCCAGGCCCTGGCTGATGAGATATTCTTCAAGCGCCTTCTCATCCTTCAGATACTGCACCGACTTGCCGCGCGAAACCTTATAGAGCGGCGGCTGGGCGATATAGAGATGACCGCGCTCGATCAGTTGCGGCATCTGCCGGAAGAAGAAGGTGAGCAGCAGGGTGCGGATATGGGCGCCGTCGACATCGGCGTCCGTCATGATGATGATCTTGTGGTAGCGCAGCTTTTCGACATTGAACTCGTCCTTGCCGATGCCGGTGCCGAGCGCGGTAATCAATGTGCCGATTTCCTGGCTCGACAGCATCTTGTCGAAACGGGCGCGTTCGACGTTCAGGATCTTGCCACGCAGCGGCAGGATCGCCTGGTTCTCGCGCGAGCGGCCCTGTTTGGCAGAGCCGCCGGCAGAATCGCCCTCGACGAGGAAGACTTCGGATTTTGTCGGATCACGCTCGGAGCAGTCAGCAAGCTTGCCCGGCAGCGAAGCGATATCGAGTGCGCCTTTGCGACGGGTCAACTCGCGTGCCTTGCGGGCCGCTTCGCGGGCGGCGGCGGCCTCGACGACCTTGCCGACAAGAATCTTGGCTTCGCTTGGATGTTCTTCGAACCAGGTGCTCAGCGCCTCGTTGACGAGACTTTCGACAACAGGACGGACTTCCGAGGAAACGAGCTTATCCTTGGTCTGCGAGGAGAATTTCGGATCGGGCACCTTGACCGACAGAACCGCCGTCAGGCCTTCGCGGCAGTCTTCGCCCTGCAGCGTCACCTTTTCCCTTTTGGTGATGCCGGAACTGTCGGCATAGGAAACGACCTGGCGCGTCAGCGCTGCGCGGAAGCCGGCCATATGCGTGCCGCCGTCGCGCTGGGGAATATTGTTGGTGAAGCACAGCACGTTCTCATGATAGCTGTCATTCCACCACATCGCGACTTCGACGGTGATGCCGTCCTTTTCGCCGCGGATGGCAACCGGCTTGTCGACGAGCGATTTCTTGGCGCGGTCTAGATAGGCGACGAAAGCCTCGAGGCCGCCGTCATAACGCAGTTCTTCCTGCCTGATATCGGAATGGCGCTTGTCGGTCAGCAGGATGCGAACGCCTGAATTCAGGAAGGCGAGCTCGCGAAGGCGATGCTCCAGCGTGCCATAGTCGAACTCCGTCATGGTGAAGGTGTCGGTGCTCGGCATGAAGCTCACTTCCGTGCCGGTCTCATTCGGCGCGTCGCCCGTAACCTTCAGCGGAGCATCGGCGACGCCATGGGTGAAGCTCATTTCATGGATCTTGTCCTGACGGCGAATCTTCAGCTTCAACCAGACGGACAGCGCGTTGACGACGGAGACGCCGACGCCGTGCAGGCCGCCGGAAACCTTGTAGGAATTCTGGTCGAACTTACCGCCGGCATGAAGCTGCGTCATGATGACCTCGGCAGCCGACACGCCTTCGCCGGTGTGAATGTCCGTCGGGATGCCGCGACCGTTGTCGGTGACGGTCACCGAGCCATCCGGATTGAGGGTGACGGTGACGATGTCGGCATGGCCGGCAAGCGCTTCGTCGATCGCGTTGTCGACGACTTCATAGACCATGTGATGAAGGCCGGAGCCGTCGTCGGTATCGCCGATATACATGCCGGGGCGTTTGCGCACCGCATCGAGGCCCTTCAGAACCTTGATGGAATCTGCGCCATATTCGGTGCTTACGCCGTTTTCCGTCGCGGATGTATCGCTCATTCTGTTGAGATTTTCCCTGTTGTCGTAAAGCTGCGGCGCGCCTTGCGAATCACCGGCTTTCTTCACTCTCGTATATAGGTTTTTTGAACCCACTTCCCAATGGCAAGCCCCTAAAACAAGGCATAAAACAGGGGATTATGACGCTTTTCCGTCGCCTTTGCCGCCATTTTCGAGAAGAGCCGATAGCCGGCCTATCTCTGCACTGTCAAGGTTGCGAATCTGCCGGGCCAGCCGGTTGGCAAATTCGGTATATTCGGGGGGCAGGCCGGAGGTGTCGATCACGACGCGCGGGTCGGACGAGCGGGCGAGCAGGAACAGTTCCTCGGCCTCATCCCAGATGATGTTGAAATAGCCGGCGATGCGCTGCAGCAGATCGAAGGTCGGCAAACCACGCTTTCCATGTTCGAGCGCTGAAAGATAGGCGGGAGAGACATTCAACGCTTCCGCCATCTCCTTCTGCGAGACGCCCTTGCGCGCCCGTAGCCTGCGAACCGCCTCTCCGAAGGGTGTCATGGCCTCTCCCCATGCCGCCGCGACAGGCGAATGTAGAGCGCGCCCTCACCGCCATGGTGCTGTGCGGCCGGCTCATAGGAGGAGATCAGGTAGCGAAATTCGGGCTTCGAGAACCAGAGCGGCACGGCCCGCTTCAGCGCGCCCTCGCTACCCATCGAGCTGCCCTTGCCCGTGATCACGAGCACGTGGCGCATGCCGCGCTCGTGGGCGCGGATCAGGAAATCGAGAAGGATGGCATGAGCCTGGCTCTGCACCAACCCGTGCAGGTCGATCCGCGCTTCGAGCGCCAGCCGGCCCTTGGCGATCTTACGCTTGACCGGCTTTTCCAGCGGATGATGCACCCCGGCCGATGGCTTCGCCGTTGACGGCGCTGTCGGGTGCGGCGGCATGAGTGTGGCGGGCGTCTGCTTTTCCTGTTCCCGTTCAGCCGCCGCTTCGGCTTCGGCAAGAAAAGCATCGAGTTCGGTCAACGCCCCCGCCTTGCCGGGCATCGGCCGCGTGCTGCGGGCAACCTTGCCCCAGAGGATCCTCTCATCCGCGCTCAGCTTGCGATCCCTGGCCATCAGTCGAATCTTCCGGCGGCGGCATTGGGAATGAGGATGGCGAAATCGGCGTCATTGCGAACGGTGCCGGCACTTTCTCCGGCCATATCCCCCGAGCCGGTGAAGATATCACCCCGCGCCGGCCCGACGATCGCCGAGCCGGTATCGAGCGCCAGCATCAGCCGGCTGAACGGCCGGCCCTGATCGAGATGGGTGAGGTTTTTGGCGTGAATGAAAAACGGAAAGCCGAAGGTATGGATCATCCGGTCGACCGCAAGCGAGCGCCCGGCGAGAAGCGGCACCTTGGCGGCCGCGATCGGACCTGCCTGCGGATCGGCAACCGGCGCTTCACGGAAAAAAATATATGAGCGGTTATGCCATAACACCTCGTCGGCGCGCTCGGGATTGCGCGCCAGCCAGGTACGGATCGCCTGCATCGAAATCTCCGCCCGGTCGATCTCCCCGCGCTCGATCAGCAGCTTACCGATCGCCGAGAAAGCATGACCGGCCTTCGCCGCATAGGTGATGCGGCCGATACGACCATCTTTATAACGCAGGCGGGCAGCACCCTGCACATGAACGAAAAAGACATCGACCTTCGACTTTGCCCAGGCAATTTCGAGGCCGCGGCCTTTGAGAAAACCCTGATCGATGGCGCGGCGGTCCGGATAGGCCGCGACGCGGCCGTCATGCAGACGGCCAAAAGCATAGGCCTTGTCCAACTCGACGGGACGATTGGCGTCGTCGAGATCGATCAGATCGTCCGGGCGCCTGTAGAAAGGAAAACGGAAAATTTCGTCCGGCCGCTCCGACACGTCGATATCAGGTTCGTAGAAGGCGGTGACGAAGCCGGAATTGCCATCCTTGCGGCGAATCAGAAAGGGCCGACAGTGCGTCTCGAAAAAGGCGCGCGCCGATGCCGGAGATGACGGCGTGAAATCTGCGGCGGCGGCGAGAAGCGGAAGCAGGTCTTCCGAGCTCAGGCCAAGCGATCCGGTGCGGTACGGTTTGACATCGGTGATCTGCCGCCGGCAGCTTCGCATGACTTCAAAAAGGCCGGAGGGATCATCATCCTTCCAGCCTTCCAAAGTGTCGAAGTTTATGGCCTGCAGGACGAAGTCCGATGCGTGGTCACTCATGTTCCGATTCGGTCGCCACGAGTTTCCAGTTCGGATCGCGCGAACGTGTGTCGCGGGCAAAGGTCCAGAGGTCGTTGACCTCGGCGACGTTTTCGGCGTCGCCTTCGATCAGCACATCCGCCTTGTCGTAGGTGGCCGATATCAGTTGGCTGACGATGCGCACGGTGATCTGCGCTTCGCTTCCCTTCGTCTCCGCATGGGTGATTTCGGCCTTGTCGATGCCGACGAAAGTGGACTTCACCTTCTCGCCCCGGGCTTCGCGCTCGCCGATCGCCGCATCGAACCCGTCATAGACTTCGCGAGACAGCAAGTTCTTCAGCGTTTTCCGGTCGCCATCGGCATAGGCCATGACGATCATCTCGTAAGCCATGCGGGCGCCGTTCAGAAACTCCTTCGGGCTGAAGGCGGGATCGGCCTTGTTCAGCGCGCGCAGCGATTCGTTGAGCGGCGTTCCGGGTGCCGCGAAAGCATCGATGGCGGCGAAGCGATCCTCGTCCTCCGTCGTCGCATCGCGGCGCGGCAGAGTCACGACCTTGCCGGCATCGGCGGCTTCAGCCGGAGCCGCATCCCGCGGCGTATAGAGATCGCGCGGCGGCTTCTCATTTCCTGTGCGGCGCCCGAGCACGGAGCGGAGCTGAAAGAAAATCAGCACAGCCGCCACCAGGAAAAATAATGTGATGAAGTCGTTCGAACTCATATCGTATCGCAGCCGCCGTTAACATCTCTGATTTGTACTCCCATATAGTCTGCCTATACAGATGATTCAAATGATGGCTGGCATCTTCGCCAGCGCCAAGAGGAGACCGGCGAGCCCGGGACATGACCGACATGCGTTTTTCGATCCTGCCAGCTTTCATTCTGCTGCTGCCGCTCGCCGAAATTGCCGGTTTCGTCGTCGTCGGCCGGGCTATCGGATTGTGGCTGACGCTCGCGCTCGTGATGCTGGGTTTCGTTATCGGCGTGGTCCTGCTGCGCCGGCAGGGCATTGGTATTTTGCGCCGCATGTCGAGTGAAGGACGAAACGGGGTGATGCCGGGCCGCGACCTGCTGCGGCCGGCCATGAAGGTCATCGCCTCGCTGCTCCTGATCATTCCCGGCTTCCTCACGGATATCATCGCGATCCTTATTCTCATTCCGCCGGTGCGCGATCTCGTCTGGCGGGCGATCGCCAAACGCTTCGTCGTCGTCAATGCCAAGGGCGGTTTTTCCTCCGCTCCGCAACCCGATTTCCGCGACCGCAAGCCGAATTCGAAGGTGGTCGATCTCGACGAAGAGGACTATCATAGAGACCCGGATCGCAACTCGCCGTGGTCCGGCAAGCATCTCGGCGATTGAGGCACTGCGGCTGATCAACCGCGCCAAGCGCCTAGGGTTGTAAGCCCTTCCCTGAAATGTTAGATGGCGGCACCATTCCCATGCCCCTCGAGGAAAAGCCAATGGCAGACGATAACAACAGCAACGGTGCGACCAATCCCACCCTTTCGATCCTTGCGCAATATACCAAGGATCTTTCCTTCGAAAATCCGGGTGCGCCGCGTTCGCTGCAGGCCCGCGACAAGGCACCGACGATCAACATTAATGTGAACGTCAACGCCAACCCGCTTTCCGATACGGATTTCGATGTCGTGCTGTCGCTGAATGCCGAGGCCAAGGACGGCGACAAGACGGTTTTCCATACCGAACTCACCTATGGCGGCGTCTTCCGCGTTGCCGGTTTCCCGCAAGAACACATGCTGCCGGTTCTCTTCATCGAGTGCCCGCGCATGCTCTTCCCCTTCGCCCGTCAGATCATCGCCGACGTCACCCGCAACGGTGGTTTCCCGCCGCTGATGATCGACCCGATCGACTTCACGCAAATGTTCGCTCAGCGCGTTGCCGAAGAACAGGCCCGCGCCAAGGTTCAGGCCGTTCCGAACTGATCGGCTCTTTCTTGTCTGAAATGCGGATGCCCGGGCTGGTCCCGGGCATTTTCAATTGAGGACCGGTTTAATCGAGGTTGGCGTATTTCGCCCAGACGCTTTTTTCACCGAGCTTGGCGACGAGCGCCTCATGCGCCTGCTCCTCGATTTGGCTAAGGCGCGGCGCGAGCGGCCGGGGCCGATCGAGCACTGCGGCAATCACCACATCGTCTTCCATCGCCATGTCACCGCGAGCTGCCTGGTTGGATTTGCCGGCCATGCCGAGTCCGAGGGCTGCCTGTCTGCCACCGATCATCTCGATATAGACTTCGGCAAGCAATTCGGAGTCGAGCAGCGCGCCGTGTTTGGTGCGGTGCGAGTTATCGATGCCGTAGCGCCGGCAGAGCGCATCGAGCGAATTCGGTCCCATCGGGTGTTTGCGCCGCGCCATCGACAGGGTGTCGAGCACCCTTTCCGGCAGGATTGGCGGCAAACCGATTCGCGCGAATTCCGCGTTGATGAAGCCCATATCGAAGGTGGCGTTATGGGCAATCCACTTCGCATCGCCGAAGAAGGTAAGGATTTGTTCGGCAACCTCCCCGAAAGGCTTCTTGTCCTTCAGGAATTCATCGGTGATGCCGTGCACGGCGAGCGCATCCGGATGAACTTTCTGATCTCCAGGATTGATGAAGATATGGATCGTGTTGCCTGTGGGAAAATGATTGAAGAGCTCGATGCCGCCGATTTCGATAATGCGGTCGGCGCGGTTGTCGAGGCCGGTGGTTTCCGTATCGAAGATGATCTCACGCATTCCGGAAATCTCCTTTGGCAATCCGCGTTTTCAGGTCGGCGACGATCTCGAGCACCCGTTCCCTCGTCACCGCGACACTATGACTGGTGTCGATCAGATAATCGGCCCGCCGCCGTTTTTCTGCGTCCGGCGTCTGGCGGGACAGAATCATGTTGAATTTTTCCTCGGTCATGCCTTCGCGCGCAAGCACCCTCTGGCGTTGAATCTGTGGATCAGTGCTGACGACGACGACGATATCCACTCTTGCCTCGGCGCCGGTTTCGAAAAGCAATGGAATATCGAGCAATACCATGTCGGCGCCGGTGGCGCGCTGTCGCTTCAGAAATTCCCTCTCGCGTTTGCGAACCAGCGGATGAACGATCGCTTCCAGGCGTTTGAAGCCGTCAGGATGAAGAGCAAGCTGGCGGCCAAGTTCATGTCGGTCGACTGCTCCATCCTTCATCGTGCCGGGGAAGGCGGCATTCACCAGGGGTGCAGCCTCGCCGGCATAGAGATCGTGGACTACGGCATCCGAATCGTTCACCGGGATTCCGGCATCGGCGAAGAGCTTTGCCGCAGTCGATTTTCCCATTCCGATGGAGCCGGTGAGACCGATCTTCAGCATCAGTGTGCTTCCATATCCGCGATGATGAGCGCGCGCAGCGCCGCGTCGACGATGGGACGCTGGCCGAACCATCTCTCGAATCCGGGCACGGCCTGATGAAGCAGCATGCCGAGACCATCGACGATCGGAAATCCTTGCTCTTCCGCCTGTGCCAGGATCGGCGTCTTCAAGGGCACATAGACAATATCGGTGACGACGGCATCGGCTGCCAGAGGCGAGAAATCGAGTTGCGGCGCCGTCTCGCCGTCCATGCCAAGCGAGGTGGTATTGATGAAGAGGCCGGCGCCTTTCATCACTTCAGTAAGCGCCCCGGCCGGGTGGGCCTGAACACGCGGGCCAAAGCGATCCGCGAGTTCACGCGCGCGTTCGACGGTACGATTGACGACATGGATCTCCTTGAAACCGCGATCGCGGACCGCCTGGATGATCGCCCGGCTGGCACCGCCGGCGCCAAAGACGACGGTCGTGCCATGCCGGTCCCAGCCCGGATGGCGTTCGTCGAGATTGGCGATGAAGCCGCGACCGTCGGTATTTGTCGCATGTAGCGCACCATCCTCCAGCCAGAGCGTGTTCGCGGCGCCGAGCTCGTGCGATAGCGCGTCCGGTTTGTCGGCGAGCCGGAACGCCAATTCCTTGTGGGGAATGGTGACGTTGCCTCCGGCAAAGCCGGAACTGCCGTCCTTCAGCGACTGAATGAAATCGGAAAAGGCCTCGGGTGCCACTTCATGAGCGCGGTAGCTGCCTGGCAGGCCGAGCGTCTTCAGCCAATGTCCGTGGATCAACGGCGAGCGCGAATGCTTGATGGGAAAGCCCGTGACAAACGCTTTCGGCCCGAATGTTTCACGTGAATCACCCATCGATCGCTCCAAGTTCTCGCAATTTTTTTAAGAGCGGCAGCATCGGCAGGCCAAGAATGGTGAAATAGTCACCCTCTATCTTTTCGAAGAGCTGGATGCCCTGCCCCTCCAATTGATAGGCGCCGACGCTGGAAAGCGCCCGTTCGCCAACCCGCGCCAGATGTCTGGCGATGAACTCTGCCGTCAGCGGCCGCATCGTCAGTTCCGCATGGGCGAGATGTTCCCACAAGACCACGCCATCGCTGACGATGGCGACAGCGCTGTTCAACCGATGGGTTACACCCGAAAGGGCTTGAAGATGACTGGCTGCGTCGGCCATGTCCTTCGGCTTATGGAAGACGCGGTCACCGAGCGACATCGTTTGATCCGAACCGATGACCAGGCTATCCGGAAAACGGCTACTCACTTCCTCGGCCTTGGCCCTGGCCAGAACGAGGGCCACGGCATCAGGCCTAACGCCGGCTCTTTCCAGCGGCGCTTCGACGGCTCGTTCATCGATCCTTGCGGCATGCGCCTCGAAGGCCAGACCGGCATTTTGCATCAGCATCCGGCGAAAGGGACTCGACGATGCAAGGATGAGTTTTGGCGTCATGGGTTCCTCGGAGTGCCGGCTTTTCGTCAGCGCTTAGCGCAGCTTCGGGCGCAGGGCAACGATCGCCGCGGCTGTTTCCTCGATTGAGCGGCGGGTGACGTCGATCAGCGGCCAGTTGTGACGGGCGCAAAGCGAGCGGGCATATTTCAGCTCCTCCGAGATCGCGGCACGATCGGTGTAGTGTTCGCGGTCGAAACCCTGCGTCACCCCGAGCACACGATTTTCCCGCACCTGGGAAATGCGGTCGGTGGTGGCGATCAGGCAGACGATCAGCGGTTTGCTCGCGACAAAGAGGCTCTCCGGCAATGGCACGCCATAGACGATCGGAATGTTCGCGGTCTTGATGCCTCGGTTGGCGAGGTAGATGCTGGTCGGTGTTTTCGACGTACGGCTGATTCCGATGATCACGACATCGGCGTCATTGTAGTCGTCGGGCATCTGACCGTCATCGTGATCCATGGTGAAATTCAGCGCTTCGATGCGCGCGAAGTAGCCGGCATTCATCACATGCTGGGCGCCGACCCGACGGCGCGACGGGGCCCCGAGGTAGATCTGGAAGGCATTCATCACCGGCTCCAGCACATTCACGGAGGCGACGCCCATCTCGATGCAGCGCTCATCGATCAGGCTTGCAAGCTCCCGGTCGACAATGGTGTAGAGCACGATGCCGGGGGCGTCATCGATCGCCTGCAGAACCGGCAGCAGCTGCTTGCGATTGCGGATCAGCGGATAGACATGCTCGATCGGTTGCGCCGATCTGAATTGCGCTGACGCGGCGCGCCCGGCGGAGATCAGAGTCTCTCCCGTTGAGTCAGAAATCAGATGCAGATGAAAGAAGTTCGTTCTGTTCTCCACGCTATTTTCCGCTGCCTGTTGAAAAGACTGGATGAAACAGAGCTACGGCGGCGAGGCAGTCTCCGGCAAGGGAAAACATGCCTCTTTATCCACATTTCGGATTCTGCCGATCGGTTTTGGTTGGCCCTGTGGACGACGGGGAAGGGCTAGGCTTCTTGAATGCTCGTCCACAGCCTATCCACAGCTATGAAAAAAATTGCCGAGCTGGAAGGATTTGGAATCATTTTCGGATTCGGCTTCTCCCCGAAATTTGGACGAGATCGACCAATCTTTCCGATGTTCTTTTGCAGCCGCGCGACAAATGGCATCGGCGGTGGATGGATTTTAATCCTTGATAGTCACCGACTCTAAGAAATAGAAACCTTTTAAAATATCTTTGTTTTTTTATAGGGAAGAAGCGCTTGAGCGATACGCGCCGAAAGATCATGAGGGTTTTGAGTGGCGAGAGCCTCTCCCCTCCTCCTCTCTGGCTGATGAGACAGGCAGGACGTTATCTCCCGGAATATCGGGAGACGCGGGCAAAGGCCGGGAGTTTTCTCGATCTCTGCTACACGCCTGACCACGCCGTCGAAGTGACATTGCAGCCGATCCGCCGCTATGGCTTCGATGCCGCCATTCTGTTTTCCGATATCCTGGTCATTCCCGATGCAATGAAGCGGAATGTCCGGTTCACCGAGGGCCATGGTCCGGAGATGGATCCCATCGATGAAGCCGGTATCGGCAGATTGAATGGCGAAGAGGTTGTCGATTATCTCAGGCCGGTTCTGGAAACGGTGCGGCGGCTGCGGGAGGAGTTGCCAGTCGAGACGACGCTGCTCGGCTTCTGCGGCGCGCCATGGACGGTTGCGACTTACATGATCGCCGGTCATGGCACGCCGGATCAGGCCCCTGCCCGTCTCTTCGCCTACAGGCATCCCCGCGCCTTCGAGCATCTGCTGATGCTGCTTGCCGACGTATCGGCCGATTATCTCGTCGCCCAGATCGATGCCGGCGCCGATGCCGTGCAGATCTTCGATTCCTGGGCTGGCGTTCTCGGCGAGAAGGAATTCGAGGCGTTCGCGATCAGGCCGGTTGCGCGGATGATCGCTTCGGTCAAATCGCAACGGCCACATGCTCGCATCATCGCTTTTGCCAAGGGCGCCGGTTATCAGCTCAAGACCTATCGCCAGAAGACGGGCGCAGATGCAATCGGCCTCGACTGGTCGGTCCCGCTGGCCTTTGCAGCCGAACTTCAAAAGGATGGACCGGTTCAGGGCAACCTCGATCCGATGCGCGTCGTTGCCGGCGGCCGGGCGTTGGAAGACGGCATCGACGATATTCTGCAGCAGCTCGGCAATGGTCCGCTGATTTTCAATCTCGGTCATGGCATTACGCCGCAGGCTGACCCCGAGCATGTGCGTCTGCTGGTCGATCGCGTGCGAAGCGGGCGCGTACGAGGCGGGGCGTGACGATGGAAAAACAGACCGACCGGAGATCTGGCGCTTACGCCCGGCGTCGGGCTCATTTTGCGCTGGTTTTCTTCGCGCTGATGGCGATCGGGCTTTTTGCCTGGAACCCCGATAATCTCTACCTCTGGATCAAGGCACTGCACATTATCGCGGTCATTTCCTGGATGGCCGGATTGTTCTACATGCCGCGGCTGTTCATCTATCACACCGATGCCGAGCCCGGCTCGGTGCAATCGGAAACCTTCAAGGTGATGGAGCGCCGGCTACTTCGAATCATCATGACCCCGGCGATGATGTTGACGTGGATTTTCGGCCTCTATCTCGCCTGGTCGGTTTATGGATTCCAGGGCGGCTGGCTGCATGCCAAGATTGGTCTCGTTGTGTTGCTCACCGGTGTTCATATGTTCTTCAGCCGCGCCGTCAGAGCGTTCGAGCGGGATGAAAATCGCCGCTCGGCGCGCTATTGGCGGTTCATGAACGAGGCGCCGACCGTGCTGATGATCGTGATCGTCATCCTCGTCGTGGTGAAGCCGTTCTGAAGAAAATCGCCCTCTGGGTTAAATTTGCTTCATTTTAAGCAGCCCTCTTGCGGCAGCGATTGCGAGTCGCTATTTTCCGCGCATCTCATCTACGTGGCATGTGTGTAGAGTTCAGTCGTCTGCGAGCCCTTTCGCGGTACCGAATACGACCCAACATCGCCTTTCCCCTTTGAAATTGAAAAGAGTATTGGTCACTTCATGGCTGAAATGAAGCTTCAGGAACTTAAGAGTAAATCCCCGACGGATCTGCTGGCATTTGCCGAATCGCTCGAGGTCGAGAATGCAAGCACGATGCGCAAGCAGGAGCTGATGTTTGCGATCCTCAAGATGCTTGCCAGCCAGGATGTCGAAATCATCGGTGAAGGCGTCGTCGAAGTGCTGCAGGACGGTTTCGGCTTCCTGCGTTCGGCCAATGCGAACTACCTGCCGGGCCCGGACGATATTTACATCTCCCCATCGCAGATCCGCCGGTTTTCGCTGAAAACCGGCGATACGGTCGAGGGCCCGATCCGTGGACCGAAGGAAGGCGAGCGCTATTTCGCGCTGCTCAAGGTCAACACCATCAATTTCGACGATCCGGAAAAGATCCGTCACAAGGTTCACTTCGACAATCTGACGCCGCTCTATCCGAACGAGCGCTTCAAGATGGAACTTGATATTCCCACCACCAAGGATCTGTCGCCGCGCGTGATCGACCTGGTGGCGCCGCTCGGCAAGGGCCAGCGTGGATTGATCGTCGCGCCGCCGCGTACCGGTAAAACCGTGTTGCTGCAGAACATCGCGCATTCGATCACCGCCAACCATCCGGAGTGCTATCTCATCGTCCTGCTGATCGATGAACGCCCCGAAGAAGTGACCGATATGCAGCGTTCGGTTCGCGGCGAGGTTATCTCCTCGACCTTCGACGAACCGGCCGTGCGTCACGTGCAGGTGGCCGAGATGGTCATCGAGAAAGCCAAGCGTCTTGTCGAACACGGACGCGACGTTGTCATCCTGCTCGATTCGATCACGCGCCTGGGCCGTGCCTATAACACCGTCGTTCCCTCGTCAGGCAAGGTCCTGACCGGCGGTGTGGACGCTAACGCTCTGCAGCGGCCGAAGCGTTTCTTCGGTGCGGCGCGCAATATCGAGGAAGGCGGCTCGTTGACGATCATCGCGACCGCGCTGATCGATACTGGTAGCCGCATGGACGAAGTGATCTTCGAAGAATTCAAGGGTACGGGCAACTCGGAAATCGTCCTCGATCGCAAGGTCGCCGATAAGCGCATCTTCCCCGCTATGGACATTCTGAAGTCCGGCACGCGCAAGGAAGATCTTCTCGTTCCACGCCAGGATCTGCAGAAGATCTTTGTGCTCCGCCGCATCCTTGCTCCAATGGGCACGACCGATGCGATCGAATTCCTTATCGACAAGCTGAAACAGACGAAGAACAATTCCGACTTCTTCGATTCGATGAATACGTAATCCTTAGCCGGATTCATTCTATAAGAGCTGGGGGCATCGTCATGATGTCGCCAGCTTTTCTATTTGAGAGGAATCACGTTCGATTCCAACCGACGGACCAGGCGATATGGCCATGTTGAATGATACCATATATGCGCTATCGAGCGGTGCTCCACCTTCGGGCGTGTCAGTCATTCGAATCAGCGGTCCCCTGACCAGAGATATATTGGCGAGGCTTGTCGGATCAGTTCCGGCAGCCCGGCACGTATCTCACCGAACGATTCGGACTCGTAACAACCAGCCGATCGATAGCGGCCTGGTGCTGTTTTTTCCTGCCCCTCATTCGTTTACCGGTGAGGATGTCGCTGAGCTGCAGATCCATGGCAGCAAAGCCGTATTGGCGGCGCTGTTTCACGCGCTTGGCGAAATTCCAGGTGTTCGGATGGCGGTTGAGGGTGAGTTCTCCCGCCGGGCTTTTGAGAACGGCAAACTTGATCTCGTCGAGGTAGAGGGGCTGGCCGATCTCATCGGTGCCGAGACTGAAATGCAGCGACGCCTTGCGGTCGAACATAGCGCAGGCGGGCTTTCCACAATTTACGATTCGTGGGCGGAACGATTAACGCGCGCTCGGGCGCTGATTGAGGCCGAACTTGATTTCCCCGACGAGGATGACGTTCCGGGGTCAGTATCGGATATGGTCTGGGCCGATATGGAGAAGCTGCGCAACGATATCCAGCATCACCTGGCCGCAGCTTCGGCCGGCGAAATTATCAGGGATGGCTTCAAGGTGGTCATCGCCGGGGCTCCGAACGCCGGGAAATCAAGCCTGTTGAACGCCTTGGCGTGTCGTGACGTCGCAATCGTGACGGAGATTGCCGGAACCACCCGCGACGTCCTGCAGGTTGATCTCGATATTGATGGCTATCTGATTAAGCTTTATGACACTGCTGGACTTCGGCAGGCGGACGACCGTGTCGAAATGGAAGGCGTGCGGCGGGCGCGTATTGCGCTTCGCGATGCCGATCTTGTTCTGCTGCTGGTTGACATGGCGAAGCCTCAGATACCCGATGACTTGGAGCAGACCTCTCCACATGTTACTGTCGGGACAAAGAGGGATCTCATCGATATTTCCACGGATCGGTATGATCTGGAGATTTCGACGGCGACGGGTGTCGGTTTGCCGGAACTGCGACGGTTGATCGGCAATATTGTCGAGAAACGTTTCGCCGGTCTGTCCATGGCGATTCCCAGCCGGCAGCGGCATAAAGATTCGCTAACGAAATGTTTAGCAGCGCTCGAGGCGGCGTTATCGCAGACAGATGTGAATCTCGAACTGCGGACCGAGCAGCTGCGAATTGCCGCAGAGTATTTGGGCAGAATTACCGGAAGAGTGGATGTCGAACATCTGCTCGGGGTGATCTTCTCGGAGTTTTGTATCGGCAAATGATTCACGTGAAACCCTGGGCGTCAGCTTGCCTTGGTTTCACGTGAAACGTCCGCCGGATGTGGAGTCTTGAATGACGGATAATGCCTTCGATGTGATTGTGATAGGTGGCGGCCATGCGGGCTCGGAGGCTGCCAGCGCAGCTGCGCGCCTCGGGGCGAAAACCGGCCTGATTACGCATAGACGAGACACGATCGGCGTCATGTCGTGTAATCCGGCGATCGGCGGGCTTGGCAAGGGCCATCTGGTTCGGGAAATCGACGCGATGGACGGTCTGATGGGACGCGTCGCCGATGCCGCGGGCATTCAGTTCAGGATGCTGAACAAGAAGAAAGGCGCCGCAGTCCGAGGACCGCGGACCCAGGCCGATCGAAAGCTTTATCGCTTGGCAATGCTGGCGGCGATCGAAGCGACGCCTGGCCTGGATATCATCGAAGGCGATGCGTTTGATCTAGAAGTTGTCGATGGTCGCATCGCTGGCGTGATCATGAAGGATGGTCGGATCTTGAAAGCGCCAGCGGTGGTTTTGACCACTGGTACCTTTCTGCGCGGCCTTATTCATATCGGTTCGGAAAAGACACCGGCCGGGCGTGTCGGTGAACCACCGTCGATCGGCTTGTCTGCTACCCTCGGCCGCTTGGGATTGCAGTTGGGACGTCTGAAGACCGGAACACCAGCGCGGTTGGATGGAAAGACGATCGACTGGCAATCCGTCGGTCGACAAGGGGCTGACGAGGAGCTTGTTCCTTTCTCCTTCATGACCGATGCGATTACCACCCCGCAGATCGAATGCGGCGTCACCAGAACGACCGAAGCGACCCATCGCATCATCGTCGACAATATTATGCGCTCGGCAATGTATTCTGGGCAGATCGAAGGCGTCGGGCCCCGTTATTGCCCGTCTATCGAAGACAAGCTGGTGAAATTTGGAGAGCGGGATGGACATCAGGTCTTTCTCGAGCCCGAGGGGCTGGACGATGACACAGTTTATCCCAACGGGATTTCAACCTCCTTGCCGGCGGAAGTACAGGCCGAATTTATTAAAACGATCCCGGGTCTGGAAGTGGCAAGAATACTGCAACCGGGCTATGCGATCGAATATGATCATGTCGATCCGAGAGAGTTGACGCCATCGTTGGAGGTCAAGCGGCTGAGAGGCCTGTTTCTCGCCGGCCAGATCAATGGCACCACCGGATATGAAGAGGCAGCCGCTCAGGGGCTCGCAGCCGGGTTGAATGCTGCTTTGCGAAGCAATGATTCGGATCCGTTTCATTTTAGTCGGACAAGCTCCTACATCGGCGTCATGATTGACGATCTCACGTCACGCGGCGTTACGGAGCCGTATCGTATGTTTACATCGCGTGCAGAGTATCGACTGACTTTGCGCGCTGACAATGCCGATATGCGTTTAACGCCCCTGGCCATGCGGCTTGGATGTGTAAGTGGCGAGCGGGCGCAGCGATTCACATCCTATCAGTCAGAAATTGAAAGTGGTCGGGCGCTGTTGCAGTCGCTGACGATTACACCGAATGAGGCGCGACGCGCCGGCCTAAATATCAATCTGGATGGGCAGCGCCGAACCGCCTATGATTTGCTATCTTATCCAAATTACGATTTTTCCGCGCTCCGGCATGTCTGGCCAGAGACGCTTGGCGCGATGAGGCCGAAAGTTGCGGAATCGTTGGAAATCGAGGCGGGCTATTCGGTTTATCTGGATCGGCAAGCGACGGCGATTGCTGATCAGCAGCGCGACGAAGACCGACAGATCCCACTTACTTTCAATTATGACGCACTTTCCGGACTCTCCAACGAGCTTAAGGCAAAGCTCAATGCTGCTCGCCCTTTCAATATTGCCCAGGCTGCAATCGTTGAAGGAATGACGCCCGCGGCAATCGCATTGCTGCTTGTGCACTTGCGTCGCCTCCCCTCGCCTGAGCGTCATCGGGCCTGATTACAAGATTTGAGAGTCTTTCAGAATGGAATTAAACGGCTTGCGTGTTTCACGTGAAACACAGGAACGGCTTCGACACTTCGCTGCGCTGTTTCAGAAGTGGGCGAAAGCTATTAATCTGGTGGCGCCGTCGACCCTTGAAGACTTATGGGACCGGCACATCGCTGATAGCAGCCAGGTTTTTCAGATTCATCCGCAACCGATAAGGTGGGTCGACCTCGGAAGTGGCGGTGGCTTTCCCGGCGTCATTACGGCGATTTTTCTGGCCGAATTGCAGGAGGGATGGGTACATCTGGTCGAAAGCAACCATAAAAAGGCGGCGTTTCTGCGGACAGCGTTGCGGGAGACCAATGCGCGCGGCAGCGTGCATATCCTTCGAATCGAAGATGCCTATCCGAAGATTGGCGAATGTGATGCGATTTCAGCGCGCGCCCTTGCCGATCTTGACGGGCTCCTCGGCTATTCAGCCCCCTGGATGCTTGGCAAGGAAAATTGTCGTGGCTTTTTTCACAAAGGCCGGGATTACCTGAGGGAAATCGACAAAGCACGTGGTCGGTGGGAATTCGATCTGTTAGAACATAAGAGCGCCGTCGAGCAGGAATCCGTTATCTTGGAAGTATCAAATCTCCGGCGCTTGGTTTAACAGATGGGATATTGCGGCAATGGCTGGCGAACGACATCGGATTATCACCATCGCAAATCAGAAGGGTGGCGTTGGTAAAACGACCACAGCAATCAATCTGGCAACGGCGCTCGCGGCTATTGGTGAGCGTGTGTTGATCGTTGATCTCGATCCGCAGGGCAATGCCAGCACCGGCCTCGGTATCGATCGTCGTGATCGCAAGCTTTCCTCCTATGATCTGATGGTTGGTGATCGTGGGATCCCCGACGTAACTCTCGAGACAGCGGTTCCCAACCTCTTTATCGTCCCGTCGACGATGGACCTGCTCGGCATCGAGATGGAGATCTCGCAGCAAAGCGATCGGGTCTTCAAACTGCGGAAAGCGTTGTCTTCGCCCGAAGCCATGGCGTTTTCTTATGTTCTTCTGGACTGCCCGCCGTCGTTCAATCTGCTGACGATGAATGCCATGGCAGCAGCTCATTCGGTCTTGGTTCCGCTGCAATGTGAATTCTTTGCGCTGGAGGGGTTGAGTCAGTTGCTTGAGACCGTCAGCCAGGTTCGGCGGACGGTTAACCCGCGTCTGGATATTCAGGGGATCGTCCTGACGATGTTCGATGCGCGCAACAATCTGGCACAGCAGGTTGTCAATGACGTGCGCACGCATCTCGGCGACAAGGTTTACCACACGTTAATTCCGCGCAATGTTCGGGTTTCTGAAGCTCCGTCCTACGGCAAGCCGGCTATTCTCTATGACTTGAAGTGCGCGGGCAGTCAGGCCTATCTGCAGCTGGCCTCCGAGGTCATCCAGCGAGAGCGCCAAAGGCTGGCCGCGTAATATCATTTTCGGGGTGTAGGTGAGTGTAGATCATGAATGACGATGTATCGAAGAGGCGATTGGGCCGTGGCCTTGCGGCGCTGATTGGTGAAATGGATCAGCCTGTCCCGGTGGAAGCCGAGCGGATTATCAGTGCCGACAGGATGATCCCGATCGAGTTCGTTAGCCGTAATCCCCGCAATCCTCGTCGTTTCTTCGATGATGCTGAGCTGCATGATCTCGCAAGTTCCATTCGCCAACACGGTATCGTTCAGCCAATTGTTGTGCGGACTATGTCGCGGGATCGATATGAAATCATCGCCGGCGAGCGACGTTGGCGCGCAGCTCAGCTTGCCGGGCTGATCGAGATTCCTGTCATCGTCCGTGACGTGGATGATAAGACGGCGCTCGAAATCGCTATTGTCGAAAACGTGCAGCGCGCGGATCTCAATGCCCTCGAAGAGGCATTGGGCTATGAGCAGCTTATTGCTGAATATGGTTACACCCAGAACGACCTTGGGGAAATCATTGGCAAAAGCCGCAGCCACGTTGCCAACTCTTTGCGCTTGTTGAAGCTGCCGGATCCGGTTCGCGATCTGCTGGCCGCTGGCAGCCTATCGGCTGGGCACGCGCGTGCGCTGGTTTCGACATCTGACCCGGCAAGTCTTGCCCGTACGATCGTTGCCAAGGGCATGTCGGTGCGTGACGCGGAAAAGCTGGCACAGAACAATATAAAGGCTCAGTCGGAACCACAGCAGGCGGCCTTACGACGGGATCAGAAGGATTCCGACACACTGGCGCTGGAGCGGACACTTTCCGATGCACTCGGTCTTGAGGTTGCGATCAATCACAAGGCGGGCGGTGGCCAGATCAAAATTTCCTATAAGTCACTGGAGCAGCTGGAGGAAATCTGCCGTTTGCTCGAAAGGCGCTAAAACGCTGTGCGTCCTTTCGGACGCGCAAAGGACGCACTCACCACTCTTTCAATCCTCGCATCGTGCAGGCCGAAAATCGGTTCCGATTCTCGGCCTGATGCTACTCAGGCGGATTTCCGGCCGGATTGAAGGGTGGTGGACAGAAGCGTTTGCATTGCGACGCTGTCCTCTAGCACCTGTCTCCGTCGGCTTTGCAGAATAGCGGCCTGCAGCCGATTGGATTCCCGCGCGATGCTTTCCGCGGTCCATTGGCGTAATGCCTGTTCGATGATCGGTTTGCGGCGAAAATGCAGATGCCGCCCCATCGTCTGCATGATCTGAGGCGGCTGCAGCCGTTTTTCATCCATCTCGGCGCGCATCGAATCCAGAAGCTGGAATTGCTTCAGGCATGCCTGCAGAACGAGAAAGATCGCGGTTTTCGAGCTGCTGATTTTTTGCATGGCGTGCAAAAAGGCGTTGAGATCGCCGCCGAGAATGGCATCGACGGCGTCGTCAACCGAGATGGCGCTGGCGTCGCCGATTATTTCGGTAACGTGATGTTCTTCGACTGTATCGAAGCCGCGGCAGTATAGAGCAAGCTTGCGAACCTCGTTTCGGGAAGCGATCCTGTCACCGCCGATCAAGGCTATGAGCGCCTGGCGCGCGGCCGGCGTAATGCCGAGCTTCTCTGCCCCGAGCTCAGTATCGATCAAGGCATTGAGAGCGCGGCTGTCATCGGCGTAGGACGGGATCGTCATGACAGATCGCGCGGCTTCGGCGGTCTTGCGCAGCAACGCGCCCTTCTTCAGGTCGCCGGCCTCGATGATCAGATAGGCGGCTTCGAGTGGTTTTTCGGCCAGCAGCGCCAGGGAATCGACGAGGTATTTCTCATTGGCGGCGCCGCGGATCCAGATCAATTTCTCACCGCCGAACAGCCCGATCGACTGGACCTCGTCGACCAACCGCCCGGGATCCTTCTGCAGGTCGCCGATATCGAGTTTCGTCAGCGAGAAAGGATCATTGAGCGCGACACCAGTCTTACCGGCGAGCAAGCCTGCTCGTTCGGAAATGAGGCCGCGATCCGGCCCGTAGATGACGAAAATCCGATAGTTCCGCGCCGATTTCTGCAGGAAAGTCTCGAATTCGTGGGATTTTATCTCTGCCACATCTCCGCCCTCAGCGGCTGAGAGCAGCGGCGATATCGGCTCCTACGAATTCCGCCACCTGATCCGCCGCTCGGTTTTCGGCATCGCGGATTGCCCGCTGCTTGGCAAATTCCTGGTCAGGGAAATCCACCAGCGCCGTGGTCGCCCGGCTGCCGGCCTTGATGACGTGATTGTCGGTCGCCGCGCGCAGCGTGTAGGTGACGCTGACGGTCACACGACCGGCTCGCGAAGTATCGGCGGATTCCGTAAGCAGCGTATCGGCAACGGTGGATGAGGCGTGCATTTCGACCTGATATTCCGGTTTTTCAGGCTCGCCGGCCCCACGCGACGCAAGGAAGATCAAGTGGTTACGAACCTGCTGCTCGATGCGGCTGCCTGCCGGGGAAAAGCCGACCGAGGAAAGCTTTTCAGTGACACCGGAATTCTCGGAGTAGAGCGGGCGAACCTGGCAGGCGGAGAGAAAAGCCGCGGAGGCAAGGATCATGGCGATGCCGGCATTGCGAGCCAGCTTGCAAGCGATATCAGACGACAATGTTTACAATCCTTTGGGGAACCACGATGATCTTCTTCGGTGCCTGTCCGTTCAACGCGTTCTTCACCGCATCCAGATCCAGCACGGCGTCGGTGACGGCATTCTGATCTGCATCGCGAGAAATTGTCAATTCAGCGCGCTTCTTGCCGTTGATCTGTACCGGCAGGACGACATCGTTTTCGATGACGAGTGTTTCGTCGTATTGCGGCCAGCTTGCCCGGGCAAGCAGTCCTGCATTGCCGAGCGCGGCCCAGCATTCCTCAGCCAGATGCGGCGTCATCGGAGAGACGAGCTGAATCAGGATCTCGGCGGCATCGCGTACGGCCGCGCGATAGGTGGCATCACCCTCGCCTGCTGCAACCCTCGTCATCGGTGCCGCCAGCGCGTTGACGAGTTCATAAATTCGGGCAACGGCTTTGTTGAACCAGAGCTTGTCATAGTCGTTCTGGACCGCCTTCAGCGTCTTGTGGGCAGCCTGGGAGATTGACAACGCGTCCCCATTGATTGCCGGCGCCGGTGCGACGGCGGAGAGCGCGTCCGCGGCTTCGGAAATCAGGCGCCACAGACGCTGGGTAAAGCGATGAGCGCCCTCGACGCCTGCCTCGGACCAGATGACATCACGCTCCGGCGGGGAGTCGGACAGAACGAAGAAACGAGCGGTATCGGCGCCGTAGGAGGCGATGATATCGTCGGGATCGACGACGTTCTTTTTCGATTTCGACATTTTCTCGATCGAGCCGATCGCGACTTCCTCGTTGTTCGTCAGCAAGAAAGCCCGGCGTTTGCCGTCGAGTTCGTCGATGCGGATATCGGCGGGTGCCACCCATTCGCGGCTGGCGCCTGCGCCGCGGCTATAGGTTTCGTGGACCACCATGCCCTGGGTGAAGAGACCCTTGAAAGGTTCGGTGGCGGCCACGTGACCGGTCTCGCGCATGGCGCGGGTGAAGAAGCGGGAATAGAGCAGGTGCAGGATCGCGTGCTCGATGCCGCCGATATACTGGTCGACCGGCAGCCAGCGGTTTGCCGCCTGCGGATCGGTCGGCTTTTCTTCCCAGGGCGCGGTGAAGCGGGTGAAATACCAACTCGAATCGACGAAGGTGTCCATCGTATCCGTCTCGCGGCGTGCATCCTTGCCACAGTTTGGGCAGGAGACATGGCGCCAGGTCGGATGACGGTCAAGCGGATTGCCCGGCTGGTCGAAGGTGACATCATCGGGCAGCTTGACCGGCAGATCCTCCTTCGGCACCGGCACGACACCGCAATCATCGCAATGAATGACCGGGATCGGGCAGCCCCAATAACGCTGGCGGGAAATGCCCCAGTCGCGCAGACGGAAATTGACCTTGCGCTCGCCCTGCGGCGCATTGCCGAGCGAAGCGGCCGACAGCCGGTCGGCGACGATATTGAAGGCTTCCTCGGTCGTCTTGCCGTCGAGGAAGCGGGAGTTGATCATCACGCCATCACCGTCATAGGCGGTGTCGACGACGGAAAAGTTTGCGGCATCGCCATCCCTCGGCATGACGACGGGCACCACCGGCAAGCCATATTTCCGAGCAAAATCAAGGTCGCGTTGGTCGCCCGAGGGGCAGCCGAAGATCGCGCCCGTGCCATAATCCATCAGGACGAAATTGGCGATATAGACCGGCAGCTCCCAGGAGGGATCGAGCGGGTGCCTGACGCGGATACCGGTATCCATGCCCTTCTTTTCGGCGGTCTCGAGTGCTGCGAGCGACGTGCCGGCGCGGCGGCACTCCTCGCAGAAAGCTTCGATAGCCGGGTTCTTCGCGGCGGCATCCTTTGCCAGCGGATGATCGGCGGCGATCGCCAGGAAGGAGGCGCCGAAGAGCGTGTCCGGTCGGGTGGTATAGACGGTGACTTCGCTCTCGCCGGCCGGTGCCGTTTCCGGCACGATCTCCCAGCGGATCGTCAGGCCTTCCGAACGGCCGATCCAGTTCTTCTGCATCAGGCGCACTTTTTCCGGCCACTGGTCAAGCGTATCCAGCGCGTCCAGCAGATCCTGGCTGAAGTCGGTGATCTTGAAGAACCATTGCGTCAGTTCGCGCTGCTCGACGAGCGCACCGGAACGCCAGCCGCGGCCATCGATCACCTGTTCGTTGGCCAGCACGGTGTTATCGACAGGATCCCAGTTGACCTTCGACTGTTTGCGATAGACCAGCCCCTTCTCCAGGAAATCCAGGAAGAGATGCTGCTGCTGCTGGTAATATTCGACGTCGCAGGTGGCGAATTCGCGGCTCCAGTCCAGTGAAAGCCCCATGGCCTTCAGCTGCGCCTTCATTGAGCCGATATTCTGGTAGGTCCAGGAGGCGGGGTGAACACCACGCTCCATGGCGGCATTCTCCGCCGGCATGCCGAAGGCGTCCCAGCCCATCGGATGCAGCACGTTGTAGCCGCGGGCGCGCTTATAGCGGGCGACGACATCGCCCATGGCGTAATTGCGGACATGGCCCATATGGATGCGCCCCGACGGATAGGGGAACATTTCGAGGACGTAATATTTTTCGCGCGGATCGGCATTGTCGGTCTCGAAGACCTTGTCTTCATTCCATTTCTGCTGCCAGCGGGGCTCGGCATCGCGCGGATTATAACGTTCGGTGGCCATAGTATTCGTATTTCCGGAAAATCAGGGGAGTTGGTCGAGACCTTCACCATGAAACCACCGTAGCGTCAAGTTTTGCAGGCGCTGCAAGCGTCCGATCTTGATCACGCGCAAGCGATTTCGCGAAGGCGGGTCTTGGCAAGCACAGGTTGGCTGGTTAGTTCATTGCCAATCCTTTCATGCTGGTATGTCGAGGCAGAACAATGGAACTTCAAGAGCGGTTGAACGACGTGCGATCACGGATTGCGGCCGGGGAACGCGCGGCAGGTCGTCCGGCGGGTTCCGTTCAGCTGGTCGCGGTGTCGAAGACTTTCGAGGCGGACGCGATCGGTCCGGCTATCGAAGCCGGACAGCGCGTCTTCGGCGAGAACCGGGTGCAGGAAAGCCAGGGCAAGTGGCCGGCGCTGAAAGCCGAGCGTCCGGATATCGAATTGCATCTGATCGGGCCGCTGCAATCGAACAAAGCGGCGGATGCGGTAGCGCTTTTCGACGTCATCGAGACGGTGGACCGGGAAAAGATCGCCCGCGCGCTTGCCGATGAGATGAAGCGGCAGGGCAAGACGCCGCGGCTCTATGTCCAGGTCAATACCGGGCTCGAACCGCAGAAAGCGGGTATCGCTCCCGACGACACGCCGGCCTTCATTGCCCTTTGCCGCGACGAGCTCGGCCTTTCCATCGAAGGTTTGATGTGCATTCCGCCGGCCGAGGAAAATCCCGGACCGCATTTCGCCCTGCTGGCAAAGCTCGCGCTCAAATGCGGCGTCGGAAAACTTTCCATGGGCATGTCGGGTGACTACGGGACGGCAATCGCCTTCGGCGCCACCAGCGTGCGTGTGGGATCCGCAATTTTCGGCACGCGCTGAAACGCTGCTTTGGTCGGGCTTCCTGTTCCCCTTAATGCCGCCTAGATTGATATCGAGGTTTGCATGTCCTCGGGAGGAGCAGATGCAGAACGGCTATCATCAGACCTATGCGGCCTGGAAAGGTGATCCCGAAGCCTTCTGGCGCGAAGCGGCCAATGACATCGACTGGTTCAAGCCGCCGGAGCGGATTTTCTCGCCCAATGAGGGCGTCTATGGCCGCTGGTTCTCCGGCGCGGAAACCAATACCTGCCACAATTGCCTGGACCGGCATGTGGCCGCCGGCCGCGGCGGCGAGACAGCGGTCATCTTCGACAGCGCAATGAACGGCGAGAAGCGCCATTTTACCTATGATGAGGTGCTTCGGGAAGTGATGGCCATCGCAGCAGCGTTGGTCGAGCGCGGCATCGGCAAAGGTGATCGTGTCATCCTTTATATGCCGATGGTGCCGCAGGCGGTCTTTTCCATGCTCGCCTGCGCCCGCATCGGTGCGGTTCACTCCGTCGTTTTCGGCGGGTTTGCCGCCAGCGAACTTGCGGCGCGCATCGATGATTGCGGTGCGAAGCTGGTAATCACCGCGAGCTGCGGGCTCGAGCCTGGTCGCATCGTCGCCTACAAGCCCTTGGTCGATCAGGCGATCGAGATTGCGCGTTCGAAACCGGGGCGCTGTCTGGTGTTGCAGCGACCGGAGCTTCGGGCAGATCTCGTCAGCGGCCGCGATCAGGATTTCGAGGCGGCGGTGGCGCAGCATCGTGGCGCCGAGATCGCCTGCGTCTCCGTCAAGGCGACCGATCCGCTCTACATCCTCTATACATCGGGCACGACGGGCCAGCCGAAGGGCGTCGTGCGCGACAATGGCGGCCATATGGTCGCGCTCAACTGGTCGATGCGGAATATCTACGGCTTGAAGCCGGGAGAGGTCTTCTGGACGGCTTCGGATATCGGCTGGGTCGTCGGACATTCCTATATCGTCTATGCCCCGCTGCTCGCCGGTGTAACCACTCTGATCTTCGAGGGAAAACCGGTCGGCACTCCGGATGCCGGCACATTCTGGCGCATTGTTTCAGAGCATAAGGTCCGGGTGCTGTTCACGGCGCCGACGGCATTCCGAGCCATCCGGCGGGAGGATGGTGATGGTGAATTGATGCATAAGTATCCGATGCCGGATCTACGCGCGCTGTTTCTGGCCGGCGAGAGGGCGGATCCGGAGACGCTGAAATGGGCGGAGCGTATGCTTGGCATACCCGTCATCGATCATTGGTGGCAGACGGAGACCGGCTGGCCGATCGCCGCAAATCCGCTTGGTCTCGGCGCCCTTCCCATCAAGCACGGTTCGCCGGCACTGCCGATGCCCGGCTATGATATTGCGGTGCTCGATGATGCCGGTCATCCGATCGAGGCGGGAACGCTCGGCAATATCGTCGTCAAGCTGCCCTTGCCGCCCGGCTGCCTGCCGACCCTCTGGAACGCCGACGAACGTTTCCGATCGGCCTATCTCGATGAGTTTCCCGGTTACTATAAGACGGCCGATGCTGGCTACGTCGATGAGGACGGCTATCTCTTCATCATGTCGCGCACCGACGACATCATCAATTGCGCCGGTCATCGGCTCTCGACCGGGGCGATGGAGGAGGTCTGTGCGCGCCATCCCGATGTCGCCGAATGCGCTGTCATCGGCGTGATCGATGTGCTGAAGGGTCAGGCGCCCTGCGGTTTCCTGGTGCTGAAACGACATGTTTCCCGTGACGCAACGGCGATCGAATCAGAGGTGGTGGCGATGATTCGTGATTCGATCGGGCCTGTTGCTGCCTTCAAGACGGCTATCATCGTTAACCGGTTGCCGAAGACACGCTCCGGCAAAATCCTGCGCGGCACGATGCAGAAGATCGCCGACGGCATACCCTGGAAAATGCCTGCAACCATTGATGATCCAACGATTTTAGAGGAAATTGCCGAGGCGCTGCGTGGGCGTGGTTTCGGCTCCCTGCCGATGTGAATTAAACTTTCGGTAAGCCTAATTGAGGAATTGTTAACCATGTTGATGCAAGCATTTGTTAACGGCAATGGCTTGCATAGCAGGCTTTGCATGACGCGGTCGCCGTTACCGGCCTAGTCCGGATTGCCCCTTTCTCAACGATTGTGGAACGGATCATGACAAGCATCCTTACCAACAACGCTGCCATGGCAGCGCTGCAGACTTTGCGCGGCGTAAACGATAGCCTCAAGGACACCCAGGGTCGCGTTTCATCGGGTTATCGTGTCGAAAAGGCGGCTGACAATGCCGCTTACTGGTCGATTGCTACGACCATGCGTTCTGACAACAAAGCGCTTTCGGCCGTCTCCGACGCGCTCGGTCTCGGCGCAGCCAAGGTCGACACGGCCTATTCGGCTATGGACAGCGCGCTCGATGTCGTCAGCGACATCAAGGCCAAGATCGTCGCCGCCACGGAAAAGGGCGTCGACAAGACGAAGATCCAGCAAGAACTCGACCAGCTGCAGGAGCAGCTGCTCAGCATCGCACAATCGGCGTCCTTCTCCGGCGAAAACTGGGTTGCCGGCGCCTCCGGCACGAAGAGCGTCGTTTCGTCCTTCGTCCGCGACGGCAGCAATGCTGTCTCCGTGAAGATGACGGACTATGTGCTCGATTCAGGCTCGCTTGGAAACGTGCTTTTCGGCATGACGAGCACCGGTGCAATCGAGACATCAAGCGGCATCATCGGCACGGCCTTCAACGGAACCTATGGCGGCACCGTCATCGTCATGGCGTCAATATATGATCTCGACATCACCGGTTTCACCCAGGGTCAGCTTGACGCAGCCCTGACCGGTGTCGAACTGGTTCTCGGCGCTATGACCGCCGCGGGCTCGGCATTGGGCTCGATCTCGACCCGTATTCAGCTGCAGGAAACTTTCGTCAGCGGCCTTCACGATTCGATCGACTCCGGCGTCGGCCGCCTGGTCGATGCCGATATGGAAGAGGAATCAAGCAAGCTCTCGGCGTTGCAAACGCAGCAGCAGCTCGCCGTCCAGTCGCTCTCGATCGCCAACAGTTCGGCGCAGAACATTCTCACCCTGTTCCGCAGCTAATTCGAAACAGGCAATTCGCAATAAAAAACCCCGCCGGTCAGCTCATACCGGCGGGGTTTTTCATGAAATCGCTGATATCTCAGTACTGATCGTCGTCCTCGTCCTTCGGGGCCGAGCGCAGCGAGCTCAGCTTGCGGAAGACGGCATCGGCGTCGATTTCCTTTTCCTTTTCCTCCTCGCGCTCGTAGCTCGGGGTCAGGCGCTCGGTCTCCTGTGCCGATTGCAGCGTCGCGCCAAGCTCGGCGGCGGTCGGCAGCGGACGGCCCTTGGAGGCCTTTTCCACTTCCATGTCGAGATCGATCTGGCTGCAGAGGCCGAGCGTTACTGGATCCATCGGCGCCAGGTTGGCGGAGTTCCAGTGGGTGCGCTCGCGGATTTGCTCGATGGTCGACTTGGTCGTGCCGACCAGGCGGGAAATCTGCGCGTCCTTCAGCTCCGGATGGTTGCGAACGAGCCAGAGAATGGCGTTCGGGCGGTCCTGGCGCTTGGAAACCGGCGTATAACGCGGACCACGGCGCTTGGATTCCGGCACGCGCACCTTCGGTTCGGAAAGCTTCAGCTTGTGGTTCGGATTGGCCTCGGCGCGGGCAATCTCGTCGCGGGAAAGCTGTCCTGTCGAGATCGGGTCGAGGCCCTTGATGCCCTGCGCCGCTTCGCCGTCGGCGATCGCCTTGACTTCGAGCGGATGCAGTTTGCAGAACTGCGCGATCTGATCGAAAGACAGTGCCGTATTGTCGACGAGCCAGATGGCGGTCGCCTTCGGCATGAGCAGTGTTTGAGCCATGGATATAGTCCTTCTATCGTCCGCGCCGGTCGCGGTCCGTGGATTGTCACCACAATGTCCGGGAAATATGCCGCTATATAACCGCACTGTCGCATAATTGCAATTCTTCCGAAATGAAATGACCTTTGTCTAATTGCCGTGGCGATGCGAACTGCTATGAATTGCCGTGATTTCAAGTCCGGGCCCTTCCTAGCTCACGCGGCCCGTCGCATGTCCCATGAGGAGGAGTTGCATGTCCGAGAAGATCTATCCGGTCACGAAGCCGGTGAAGGCGCGCGCCCTGATCGATAAGGAAAAGTACCTGAAATGGTACGAGGAAAGCGTCGAGAACCCGGACAAGTTCTGGGGCAAGCACGGCAAGCGGATCGACTGGTTCAAGCCTTATACCAAGGTCAAGAACACTTCCTTTACCGGCAAGGTTTCGATCAAGTGGTTCGAGGACGGTCAGACCAACGTCTCCTACAACTGCATTGACCGCCATCTGAAAACGAATGGCGACCAGGTGGCGATCATCTGGGAAGGCGACAACCCCTATATCGACAAGAAGGTCACCTATAACGAGCTCTACGAGCATGTCTGCCGGATGGCGAACGTGTTGAAGAAGCACGGCGTCAAGAAGGGTGATCGCGTTACCATCTACATGCCGATGATCCCGGAAGCGGCCTATGCGATGCTTGCCTGCGCCCGCATCGGGGCGGTGCATTCGGTCGTCTTCGGCGGCTTCTCGCCGGAGGCGCTGGCGGGGCGCATCGTCGACTGCGAATCCACCTTCGTCATCACCTGCGACGAAGGCGTGCGCGGCGGCAAGCCGGTGCCGCTGAAGGACAATACCGATACGGCGATCGATATCGCCGCTCGACAGCATGTCAGGGTCAGCAAGGTGCTGGTCGTTCGCCGCACCGGCGGCAAGACCGGCTGGGCGCCGGGCCGCGATCTCTGGCATCATCAGGAGATCGCCACGGTGAAGGCGGAATGCCCGCCGGTGAAGATGAAGGCGGAAGATCCGCTCTTCATTCTTTATACGTCAGGCTCGACCGGCAAGCCGAAGGGCGTGCTGCACACGACGGGCGGTTACCTCGTCTATGCGGCGATGACGCATGAATATGTCTTCGACTATCACGACGGTGACGTCTACTGGTGTACGGCCGATGTCGGCTGGGTTACCGGTCACTCCTATATCGTCTACGGGCCGCTTGCGAACTGCGCGACGACGCTGATGTTCGAGGGCGTGCCGAATTTCCCGGATCAGGGCCGTTTCTGGGAAGTCATCGACAAGCATAAGGTCAACATCTTCTACACTGCGCCGACGGCAATCCGCTCGCTGATGGGTGCCGGTGACGAATTCGTCACTCGCTCCTCGCGTTCTTCGCTGCGCCTGCTCGGCACGGTCGGCGAGCCGATCAATCCCGAGGCCTGGGAGTGGTATTACAATGTCGTCGGCGACAAGCGCTGCCCTGTCATCGATACGTGGTGGCAGACGGAAACCGGCGGCCATATGATCACGCCGCTGCCTGGTGCCACCGATCTGAAACCCGGTTCGGCGACGACCCCGTTCTTCGGCATCAAGCCGCAGCTTGTTGACAATGAGGGCAAGGTGCTGGAAGGCCCGGCCGACGGCAATCTCTGCATCACCGACAGCTGGCCAGGTCAGATGCGCACGGTCTATGGCGATCACGAGCGCTTCATTCAGACCTATTTCTCCACCTACAAGGGCAAGTATTTCACCGGCGACGGCTGCCGGCGCGATGCGGACGGGTATTATTGGATCACTGGCCGCGTCGACGACGTGCTGAACGTCTCCGGCCACCGGCTCGGTACGGCAGAGGTGGAATCCGCGCTTGTCTCTCACAACCTGGTTTCGGAAGCCGCAGTCGTCGGTTATCCGCATCCGATCAAGGGCCAGGGCATTTATTGCTACGTGACGCTGATGTCCGGTCACGAGGGATCGGATACGCTTCGCCAGGAACTGGTGAAACATGTTCGTGCTGAAATCGGCCCGATCGCTGCGCCTGACAAGATCCAGTTTGCGCCCGGCCTGCCGAAGACCCGCTCCGGCAAGATCATGCGCCGCATCCTGCGCAAGATCGCCGAAGACGATTTCGGTGCTCTCGGCGACACCTCGACGCTTGCCGATCCGGCCGTCGTCGACGATCTGATCGCCAACCGGCAAAACAAGGCCACCGCCTGACATATCGAGCCGCTCCGGCCCGTCCGGAGCGGCTCGCTCGTTAGTTAGCCGGATTCTCGGCTATTCCGATCGTAAGACGCCAATTGGAATATTGACTTAGAAATCAATCGCTCGGCCATTGATTTCGTAATCGCCGAAGCGCGCCGGCTCGGCTCCGCCGCGGCCGCCGATCTCCGCCGGCAGCTCCAGCGGCTTCTGGCTCTTTCGCCGCTCCTCGGCTTCGGCAAGGGCGCGTCTGGCAGCCGGGGACAGCATCTTACGCGGCGGCTCCGTTCCCTCGGCCATCGGCGTTTCGCTATTGTCGTTATCGGCGTCCTGCATGGCCGTCTCCTGCCGGAAATATTGAAAATGGCTGGTGAATAACCAAATCATAATGCGCCGGTGCCGGGATTAAAAGCTTGTGACGCCGAAATCGGAGATGGAGATCCGCAATGAACCTCGTTCGCACTGCCATGTTGCTTGCCTTCATGACGGCGCTTTTCATGTTTGTCGGCTTCCTGATCGGCGGTCGGGCCGGCATGATGATCGCATTCGTCATTGCCGCCGGCATGAATTTCTTCTCCTACTGGAATTCCGACCGGATGGTGCTTTCGGCCTATCGCGCGCAAGAGGTCGACGAGCGCAATGCGCCGGAATTCTTCCGGATCGTGCGCGATCTCGCCCGCAATGCCGGCCTGCCGATGCCGAAGGTCTATCTCTACGACAGCCCGCAGCCGAATGCCTTCGCCACCGGCCGCAATCCCGATAACTCAGCCGTCGCCGCCTCGACCGGCCTGCTCAGCGCCTTGTCTCCTGAGGAAGTCGCAGGCGTGATGGCGCATGAACTGGCGCACATTCAGAACCGCGATACGCTGACGATGACGATCACGGCAACGCTTGCCGGCGCGATCTCTATGCTCGGCAACTTCGCCTTCTTCTTCGGCGGCAACCGTGAGAACAACAACAATCCCCTCGGCTTCGTCGGCGTCATCGTCGCGATGATCGTGGCGCCGCTCGCTGCCATGCTGGTGCAGATGGCGATCAGCCGCACGCGCGAATATTCGGCAGACCGCCGCGGCGCCGAGATCTGCGGCAATCCGCTCTGGCTCGCTTCGGCGCTCGGCAAGATCGCGCGCGGCGCTGCTCACGTGCCGAACGAAGATGCCGAGCGCAACCCGGCGACGGCGCATATGTTCATCATCAATCCACTCTCCGGCGAGCGCATGGACAATCTGTTTTCCACCCATCCGAATACGGAAAACCGCATCGCTGCGCTGCACGACATGGCGCAAGGCGGCATGAATGTCTCGACGTCGCAGGCTCGTACTGCTAATCCGTCGCGCAAATCGCGCTCTGTTCCGGATACGGGTCTTGGTCGCGGTGGTTCGCAACCGCCAAAAGGTCCGTGGTCTTGAATTCAGACGGCACGAAGAAGCCATTCCGCAAGCATAAGCCCGCCACCGAGCGATCTGCGCCTGATAAGCCAGGCCTGCAGGCCCGGGCAGCGGCGGCAAAAATTCTTGCAGCCGTCGTCGACCGCAAGCTGCCGCTCGACGGCGCTCTCGATCATGAACACGGCAATCCGGCCTATAGGGCGCTCGGCGAAAGCGACCGGGCGCTCGTCCGCGCCATCCTGAACACGACGCTGCGCCATCTGCCGCGCATCGATGCCGCGATTGCCGCGTTGCTGGATTCGCCGCTGCCGGAGGGGGCAAGGGCGCTGCATCACGTGCTCGCCATCGGGGCGGCGCAGATCCTCTATCTCGATGTGCCGGATCATTCGGCTGTCGATCTTGCCGTCGAGCAGGCCAATCTGGATCCACGCAATCGCCGTTTCGCCAAGCTCGTCAATGCCATCCTCCGCCGGCTCGGCCGCGAGAAGGAGCAGGTGCTTGATGCGATCGGCAAGGTCGCGCCGTTGCCGGCCTGGTTCATCGCCAGGTTGGAAAAGGCCTATGGCCGGGACGCGGCGCTGGCGATTTCGGAATCCCAGCTCGAACCGGCCGCAATCGATCTGACCGTCAAGTCCGACCCGGAAGGCTGGGCGAAGCGGCTTACCGGCGTCGTCCTGCCCACGGGCGGCGTGCGGCTCGCCGCCTTCGACGGCGGCATTCCTTCGCTCGAAGGCTTCGATGAGGGCGCGTGGTGGGTGCAGGATGCGGCAGCAAGCATCCCGGCCAAGCTGTTCGGCGATCTCTCCGGCAAACGCACCGCCGATCTCTGTGCTGCGCCCGGCGGCAAGACGGCGCAGCTCATCCTGGCCGGCGGCGCAGTCACCGCACTCGACCAGTCGGAAAGCCGGCTGAGACGGCTGCGCTCGAATCTCGACCGGCTCGGCCTCAAGGCGGAGACGATTGCGGCAGACCTGACGACATTCGAGCCGGCGGAACGCTTCGATGCGATCCTGCTCGACGCTCCCTGCTCTTCCACCGGCACGACACGCCGGCACCCTGACGTGTTGTGGACCAAGGGGCCTGAGGATATCGCCCGGCTGGCGGCGCTGCAGGAGCGGTTGCTGCGTCATGCGCTGACATTGCTGCAGCCGGGCGGCACACTGGTTTTTTCGAATTGTTCGCTCGATCCTGTCGAGGGTGAGGAAGTTGTCGCCCGTGTTCTTTCCGATACGGATGCGGTCGAGCGCGTTCCGATCGGCGCCGGCGACTGGCCCGGCCTTGAGGCGGCGATTACGCCGCTCGGCGAATTCCGTACGCTTCCCACCATGCTGAAAATGCCTGATGGCATCGGCTCCGGCCTCGACGGCTTCTATGCGGCTGTGCTGCGGCGCGTGGCCTGATTGCAAGGCTTGAGCGCGCGCGGCGAGCCTGCATTATACGAGGTGCTTCATAGCCTCGGGTCACGCATGCCCTTTTGCAAAACCGTCCCCACGATTTCAGGCGAAACGCGTTAATTTGCGTATATTCGAACCTTGTCACGAATTAATTCATTGTGGACGATGAAATCGGCCGCTTTTCACCTATTCTTAACCACGAGGGTCAATAGACAATAGAATATGCAGTCCGGTCGGCGTTTTGCGAGCATGTATGTTCGGGAGGCTTGGCGGCGCGCCTTGCGCCGCGTCGCGTTGCTGCGCCTGAAGCTCTTTCGTCATTCGATCAAGGTGCCCGAGCGTCTGATCGTCGCGCCGACCGATCTCCGCAGCATCGATCCACATGTGGCCGACGAAATCCTCAACGGACGGTTTCTCCTGGCCGGGCGCATGCTGGAAACGAACGGAAAGTCGCCCTTCACCTTCACCCTGCCCTCGCGCCCCTTCGCGACGCGTCTTCACAGCTTCGGCTGGCTGCGGCATATGCGGGCGAACAAGACGGAGCGTAGTTCGGCTGCGGCCCGCGCGATCGTCGACAGCTGGCTTTCTATCCATGCCGGTCGCATGGAGGGGATTGCCTGGGAGATCGACGTCACCGCCCAACGCGTTATCGCCTGGCTGTCGCATTCGCCGGTGGTGCTGCAGAACGCCGACCGCGGCTTCTATCGCCGCTTCATGAAGTCGCTGGCGTTCCAGGTGAGGTTCCTGCACCGCATGGCGCCGTTCACCCTCGGCGGCTTGGAGCTGTTTCGGCTGCGTATCGCGCTCGCCATGGCCTCCGTCGCCATGCCGGCGCGCGCCTCCACGCTGAGAAGGGCGGCGCAGGCACTCGACCGCGAATTCGATAGCCAGATTCTATCAGATGGCGGCCATGTCTCGCGCAATCCGCGCGTCGGGCTGGAATTGCTGCTCGATCTGCTGCCGCTCAGGCAGACCTATGTCAATCTCGGCCATGACCTGCCGCAGAAGCTGATCTCCGGCATAGACCGGATGTATCCGGCATTGCGGTTCTTTCGCCATCAGGACGGGGACCTGGCGCTGTTCAACGGGGCGACCTCGACGCTCGCAAACGAGCTGATGTCGGTGCTGCGATATGACGAGACCGCCGGTCAGCCGTTCAAGGCTTTGCCGCAGTCGCGCTATCAGCGGCTTTCCGGGGGAAAGACGGTTATTATTGCCGATACCGGCACGCCGCCTTCGGGAGGCGCACTTCGGACCGTGCATGCCGGCAGCCTCTCCTTCGAGATGTCGTCCGGCCGTCATCGGTTCATCGTCAATTCCGGTTCGCCGAAATTTGCCGGGCATCGTTATGTCCAGATGGCGCGCACGACGGCGGCGCATTCCACCGTCATCCTCAACGACACGTCGTCCAGCCGTTTTTCGCCCTCACCCTTCCTTAGTCACGCGATCACCGAACCGGTGAGAACCATCACTGTCGAGCGCGCCGAAACCGAGGACGGACGCGACGGCATCAAGCTCAGCCATGACGGCTATCTCAGGGTGTTCGGGGTGCTGCACGAGCGTGAGCTGACACTCAATGCCGCAGGCTCGATCGTGACAGGCCGCGACCGGCTCGTTGTCCGCGAAGGATATGAGCATGACGAACCTCTGAAGGCTGTCGCCCGTTTTCATATCCATCCCTCGATCGTCCTGCATCAGAGTGACGGGGAGTCCGTGCTGCTGACGGCGCCGGACGGCGAAAGCTGGCTGTTTTCGGCGCCCGGCAATGAGGTGCTGATCGCTGAGGACATCTTCTTTGCCGACAGCTCCGGCATCTGCGGTTCGGACCAGATCGAAATCGACTTCGATCTTGCCGAAAAGACGGAAATCCGCTGGTTCCTATCTCGTAAAAGCTAGAGGCGGAGGATTTTAGGCCGAGTGGCCAAAGATTGGGATCACAGCAAGGAAGCAAGGTATGATGCCATCCAAAAATGGCTCGTGCTTTTCGTCATCTGCTCTGACGCCTGTTTGCGCGGCGGCAAACCTGTGCTAACGCGGCGCCAGCATGCGAACATCCCTTGCGGATGTCCTCCCGAAGCCCGAACGGAGAAGGTTTCATGGCCGTCATTTCCAAGAAGATCCCCGCCCCCGACAAGGTCGAAATCAAGACCGCGCTCATCTCCGTCTTCGACAAGACCGGGATCGTCGAACTCGCCCACGCCTTGTCTGCCAGAGGTGTGCGCCTGCTTTCGACCGGCGGCACCTATAAAGCGATCGCTGCGGCCGGTCTTGCCGTCACCGATGTCTCCGAAATCACCGGTTTTCCCGAGATCATGGACGGACGCGTCAAGACGTTGCACCCAATGGTGCATGGCGGCCTGCTGGCGATCCGTGACGACGGCGAACACCAGGATGCGATGAAAACACACGGCATCGAGGGCATCGACCTCGCCGTCATCAACCTCTATCCCTTCGAGGAGGTGCGCGCGGCCGGCGGCGACTATCCGACGACCGTCGAGAATATCGACATCGGCGGTCCGGCGATGATCCGCGCATCGGCCAAGAACCATGCCTATGTGACGACCTTGACCGATCCGGCCGATTATGCCGAGCTGCTGGAGCAGCTTTCCGCAGATGACGGCAAGACCGCCTATGCCTTCCGTCAGCGTATGGCCGCCAAGGCCTATGCCCGCACCGCCGCCTATGATGCAATGATCTCCAACTGGTTCGCTGAGGCGCTGTCGATCGACACGCCGCGTCACCGGGTGATCGGCGGCGCGCTGAAGGAAGAGATGCGCTACGGCGAAAACCCGCATCAGAAGGCTGCCTTCTATGTGACCGGCGAGAAGCGTCCGGGTGTTTCGACGGCCGCTCTTCTCCAGGGCAAGCAGCTCTCCTACAACAACATCAACGATACGGATGCCGCCTACGAACTCGTCGCCGAGTTCCTGCCTGAGAAGGCGCCGGCCTGCGCGATCATCAAGCACGCCAATCCCTGCGGCGTCGCCACCGGATCCAGCCTGGTCGAGGCCTATCAGCGGGCGCTCGCCTGCGATTCCGTTTCCGCCTTCGGCGGCATTATCGCGCTCAACCGGACGCTGGATGCCGAAACGGCTGAGGAGATCGTCAAGCTCTTCACCGAAGTGATCATCGCGCCCGATGTCACGGAGGAGGCAAAGGCGATCGTCGCCCGTAAGCCGAACCTGCGGCTATTGTCCGCTGGTGGCCTGCCCGATCCGCGTGCGGCGGGCCTGACGGCGAAGACCGTTTCCGGCGGCCTGCTCGTCCAGAGCCGCGACAACGGCATGGTCGAGGATCTGGAACTCAAGGTCGTCACCAAACGCGCGCCGACGGCACGGGAACTTGATGACATGAAGTTTGCCTTCAAGGTCGGCAAACATGTAAAATCGAATGCCGTGGTCTATGCCAAGGACGGCCAGACCGCCGGTATCGGCGCCGGCCAGATGAGCCGCGTCGATTCCGCCCGCATCGCCGCGCTGAAGGCCGAAGAGGCAGCCAAGGCGCTTGGCCTTGCAGTGCCGATGACACACGGCTCGGCGGTCGCCTCCGAGGCCTTCCTGCCTTTTGCCGACGGTCTTCTGTCGATGATCGCCGCAGGGGCGACAGCGGTTATCCAGCCGGGCGGCTCGATGCGCGACCAGGAAGTCATCGATGCCGCCAACGAACACGGCGTCGCAATGGTCTTTACCGGCATGCGCCATTTCCGGCACTGAGTGATTGTGACTGCATAATTCCTTTAAATCGAAATCGATTTGAGGATGAAAATTATGCAGCAACTCAAAGTGCTACAGCGTCCTTTGCGCGTCTTAAAAGACGCGCGGCGCTGTAGCCGCCGGCCAGGGCAGAGCTGATTGCTATGCCCGATCGGCCGGATAGGGTGTGCGGAACAAGAGCACCAGTCCGCCGGCAAGAAACAGGATCAGCGTTGCCATCCCGAGCCGCGGTGATCCGCTCATATAGGTCATCAGCGAGAAGAGCAGCGTCGCCATGAAACTCGTGGCGCGGCCCGAAAGTGCATAGATGCCGAAGTAGCGGCCGGCTTCCTCCGGACTGACGCTGCGGGCGAGATAGGAGCGCGACGAGGCTTGCACCGGCCCGAAGGCGAGCCCGATCAGCAGACCGTAGAGGATATAGGCCTTTTCCGCCGCAGTACCGAAAAGGCCGCCGGAATCGGCCGTCGGCAGCGGCATCAGTCCGAACAGGGTGTAACCCGGTCCTGTCGAGATGATGCCGATCGTGGCGAGAAGCAGCATGCTGAGGCTGATGACGACAGTCACCTTCGAACCGACGCTCCTATCGACGCGGCCGGCGATCAGGCAGCCGAAGATCGCGACAACATTCAGGATGATGCCGTAGATACCGATCTCGATCGTCGCCCAGCCGAACATGCCGGCCGCGAAGATACCACCAAGGATCAGCAGGCCGTTGACGCCGTCTTGATAGATCATGCGGGCAATGAGGAATGTCAGGATGCCGCGGCGTTCTCTGAGTTCGCCAAGCGTGTTTCTGAGTTCCCGCAAGCCGGAGCGGACGGCGGTGCCGAAGGGAAGACCCCTGCCGACGTCCGGCGTGAAGAAGAACATCGGCAGGATGAAGATCAGATACCAGACGGCTGAGATCGGCCCGGTGATACGTGCATCCTGGCCGGTCTCAGGATCAAGACCGAATAGCGGATCGAGACCGAGGATGGTCTTGCCGGTCTCGGGGCTCGCCGCCAAAAGCGTCACGACGGCGATGAGCACGATTATGCCGCCGAGGTAACCGAGCCCCCAGGCGGTGTTGGAGAGCTTGCCGACCTCGTGCTTTCCGACCAGACGCGGCATCATCGAATCATTGAAGACGATCGAGAACTCAGCCGAGATCGAGGCGAGGATCATGAAAATGACGGGATAGACAACAGGCGAACCGGGGGCTGCGAACCACAGGCAGAAGAGACTGGCGATCTTGATGATCGCGAAGAAGCCGATCCAGGGTTTGCGTGCGCCGGACTGGTCGGCGATCGAGCCGAGGACGGGTGAGAGCAGGGCGATGATCACCGAGGAGATCGTCGCCATATTGCTCCACGTCGTCTGCGCGGAAACCGGGTCATCGGTCAGGCGGGACACGAAATAGGGTCCGAAGATAAAGGTTGTGACCACGGTGAAGAAGGGTTGTGCTGCCCAATCGAAGAACATCCACCCCCAGATGCCCTTCTCCGTGGCCTTCGGCGGTTGCGTTCCTGTCCAGTCAATGCGATTCAACATCCGCTCCTTCTTTTGACGCGGACTGTCTCACCTCGCCCGGTCGCGCGCAAGATCGGTCAGGATACCTGCAGCAACGGTAATACGCGCGAGATTGGGATCGCCGCCGTCGCTGAGGCTTGAAAGCTCCTCGAGGATGCGGTTAATGCGGATGCGATCCTGCGCGTGCCAGGCTTGAACGGGAAGCTTTTCCTTGCCGTGATCGGAAAGGGCCGAGATGACGATGTCGCGCCTTGCGCTGGCGATCTGGTCGATGCTGCGGGCAAGCGCCAAATTCTCGTAATGGTCTGCGGTGAGGATCCGCCCGCCGGCCGCCAGCAGTCTGCCGATACGGAAGGTCTGCGACACCGCGAAATAGTTTTCGGCGGCGCGCACCAGGGGCTCGCCGGTGCGTTCGGCAATCTGCATGATCTCAGGCACCAGCGCGAAGCTCTGCAGGTTGGCGATCTCGGCCGCGAGTTTCTCGGGCACGCCCGCCTGGCTATATTCCGCTTGGCGCGGGGCGGCATCGCCGGCCGACTGTTCGGCGAAGGCAGGCTTCAGTTTCTTCAGAGCGGCCTGCAGCCGGCTAATCACTTCTGCCATATCCGCCTTGGTCATGCCGGTCTTCAAGAGCAGCCGCGTCAGAACGGTAAAGCTATGGCTGATCTCCTCGTAGATCCGGTTCTGCATATCGCCGGAAACCTTGCCGTCGAGAGCGTCGGTTTCGGCCCAGAGCCGGGTCAGGTCGAAACCGTCGCGGGCAACGATTGCGGCGCGCACCACTTCCGGTGCCGAAGCTGCCGTCGCGTCCATCATGGCGACGGTGAAGCTTGGTCCGCCACGGTTGATCGCTTCGTTGGCAAGCACGGTCGCGACGATTTCGCGCTTCAGGCGGTGACTGGTGATATCGCCGGCATTCGACTTCTGCATCTTCACAGGGAAATAATTCAAAAGCGTCGCGATGAAATAGGGATCGTCCGGCAGATCGCTTGCGGCCAGCGCGTCGAAGAGCACGATCTTGGCATAGGATACCAGCACGCCGATTTCCGGCCGCGTCAGCGGCTTGCCGGCTGTATAGCGTTCGGCAAGGGTCTGGTCGTCCGGCAGCGTCTCGACCTTGCGGTTCAGCTGGCCGGCGCCCTCGAGCACAGTCATGAAGCGGCCAAGCTGCAGACCGTTTGCCGTGCCCTTGCGTTCCGTCAGTGAGATCGCCAGGGACTGCAGGTAGTTGTTGCGCAGCACCAGGGTCGCCACTTCGCCGGTCATCGAAGAAAGAAGCTGGTCGCGTTTTGCGCGCGTCAGGCGCCCGTCATGCATGGCGGCTGCCAACGCGATCTTGATGTTGACCTCGACGTCCGAGGTGTTGACGCCGGCCGAGTTGTCGATGGCGTCGGAGTTGCAGCGCCCGCCCTTCAGGCCGTAGGCGATCCGGCCCTTTTGGGTGACCCCAAGGTTTGCGCCCTCGCCGATCACCTTGGCACGCACTTCCACCGCGGTGATGCGGATCGGGTCGTTGGCGCGGTCGCCGACTTCGGTGTCGGTTTCGGACGGCGCTTTCACATAGGTGCCGATGCCGCCGAACCAGAGCAGGTCGACCGGGCTCTTCAGGATCGCCATCATGATCTCGAAGGGGGTGGCTACGGCCTTGTCGATGCCGATCGCGGCAACCGCTTCCGGCGTCAGCGTGACCGATTTCGCGGCGCGGGAAATGATCATCGCACCCTTCGACAGCGCGCTCTTGTCGAAATCCTGCCAGCTTGAACGCGGCAGGTCGAAGAGCCGCTGGCGTTCGGCCAGCGTCTTTTCCATATCGGGGTCGGGGTCGATGATGATGTCGCGGTGATCGAAGGCTGATATGAGCCGGATTTTGGGAGAGAGCAGCATACCGTTGCCGAAGACGTCGCCCGACATGTCGCCGACGCCCGCGACGGTAAAGGGCGTCGTCTGGATATCGATGTCCATTTCTCGGAAATGGCGTTTCACGGTTTCCCAGGCGCCGCGGGCAGTGATGCCCATCTTTTTATGGTCGTAACCGGCCGAGCCGCCGGAGGCAAAGGCGTCGTCCAGCCAGAAGCCGGCTTCCTGTGCCAGTGCATTGGCGGTGTCGGAGAAGGTCGCAGTGCCCTTGTCGGCGGCGACGACGAAATAGGGGTCATCACCGTCGAGCCTGACCGTATCCTTCGGCGGCACGATATCGGCGCCCGATATATTATCGGTGATTGAAAGCAGCGTGCGGATGTAGGTCTTGTAAGCTTCACGGCCGGCATTGAAGATCTCGTCGCGGCTGCCGCCGACAGGAAGCTTCTTCGGATAAAAACCACCCTTGGCGCCGACCGGCACGATCACCGCGTTCTTGACCTGCTGGGCCTTGACGAGGCCGAGCACTTCGGTGCGGTAATCCTCGGCGCGATCCGACCAGCGAAGGCCGCCGCGCGCCACCTTGCCGAAACGCAGGTGAACGCCTTCGACCTCCACGCCATAGACGAACATCTCGCGGAAGGGTTTTGGCTGCGGCAATCCGTCCACCAGATGCGGATCGAGCTTGAAGGCCAGCATCGGCTTCGGCGAGCCGTCCGGGTTCTTCTGGAAATAATTGGTGCGCAGCGTCGCATCGACGATATTGACGTAGCGGCGCAGGATACGGTCGTCGTCAAGGCTTGGCACGTTTGCAAGCTCGGTCTCGATCGCCTGATGCAATTCGGCAAGCTTCTTCACGCGAGCCTTCTCCGAAAGCCTGGTGTCGAGGGTGTCATGGAAGAGACGGAAGATAGCAGCGGCGACACCGGGATATTTGTCGAGAGTCGTTGCGATATAATCCTGCGAATAGGCGATGCCGGCCTGCCGGAGATAACGCGCATAGGCGCGCAGAACGTTCGTCTCGCGCGCCGAGAGCCCGGCCGAAAGGATCAGCCGGTTGAAGCTGTCATTGTCGATCGTGCCGGCGAAGGCGGCGACGAAGGCTTCCTCGAGGGCGGCGCCGTAACGCTGCAGATCGATTTCGCCGCCGTTGCGGGTCTCGAGTTCCATGTCGTGCAACACGACGAGTTTGGTTTCTCCATCAGCGGCAGGCACCCCGATGTCGAAGGTGCGTTCGCTGACGACATTGAAGCCGAGATTCTCGAGGAGCGGCACTCGGCGCGACAGCGCCAGCTGGCCGCCGGCGTGAAAGATCTTCAAGGAAAGGGTGCGGCCCTGTGCCTCCTGGCGATGGTAGAACTGGATGCGAAGCGGCTCGCCGGCGGCGCAGGCGCCGATATCGGCGAGGTCGGCCACGGTTTCCTCCGGGGTGAAGGAATCCTGGAAGGCTTGGTCGACGGATATCTTCGGCGCCTTGGCCCCGGCCAGCGCCTCGAAACGGTCGTCCCAGCGGGCCGTGATCTCGCGGATCGCCTGCTCGAGCTTTGCCTGCGGGATGCGCGGCGTCTTGCCGCCCGAGCGGCCGATGATGAAATGCACGCGCGCCACGCCCCCTTCCGGGAAAGCCGGGTAATAGGCAGAGACACGGCCGTCATAGACAGTCTTCAGATAGGTGCCGATCCGTTCGCGTACGATCGAGTCATATTCCTCGCGCGGCACGTAGATGATCACCGAGACGAAGCGGTCGAAATGATCGATTCGTGGCAGGACGCGCACGCGTGGCCGATCGGCCAAGTCGTTGATCTGTTCGGCAAAACTTGCAAGCAGCGTCGTGTCGATCTGGAAAAGGTCGTCGCGCGGATAGGATTCCAGCGTGTTGTCGAGCATGCGGCCGGAATGGCTCATCGGGTCGAAGCCGAAATGTTCCTTCACTTTCTCGATCTTGGAACGCAGCAGCGGGATTTCGGAGGCGAGCGACGTATAGGCCGTCGAGGTGAAGAGGCCGACGATGCGCAGTTCGCCGGTGACGTTGCCGTCAGTGTCGAAGCGCTTGACGCCGACATAATCCATATAGGCCCGGCGATGGACAATCGATTTCACATTCGCCTTGGTGACGATCAGGAAGTCGGGGCCGTCGAGGAAGGCAAGGATCTCAGGCGTTGTCGTTACGGCGTCCTTGCCGGTGCGCAGCACCAATACATCGGGATTGGAGAGGATGCCGAGGCCAGCACCCTTGTCGCGCTCGACCTTGGCATTGCTCCCCTTGCCGGAATAGACATATTCCCGCATGCCGAGGAAAGTGAAATTCTCGTCGCGCAGCCAGGTCAGGAAAGCGACGGCTTCGTCGCGATCGGCCTTCTTCCGGCTGGCGCCATTGGCCGCAAGCTCTGCGATCACTCCGTCAATCTTGGAAAGCATCGGCTTCCAGTCGGAAACCGACAGGCGGACCTGTTCGAGCACTTTTTCGATGCGTTTGACGAGATCGGCGGCCTGGGCGGAATTGAGCGGCGCAATATGAAGCTGGATATGGCTGACGCGGTTGGCCGGATCGCTTGGGTGATCGGCGGAATAAAGCGCCGGCGCCTTGCCCTTCTCCATGATCAGGATGGGATGCACGGCCATGAACAGGTCGCGATAGGTGCTTGTCACTTCGCCCATGACCGATTCAAAAAGAAAAGGCATGTTCTGGTCGGTGACTGAAAGCACCGAGACCGCGATGCCGTCCGGCGTCACATCGGCAATGGTGTCGATGCCGACACGAGGCACCTTACCGTTCCAGGCGGCGAGCTCCTTTGCCGAATGCACGGCGGAGAGTGCCAGCATCTCAGGCGTGTAGAGTTCGAGATCGTCATTGCTTGCCCGGCCGAAGAGAATTTCCGGATCGAGATGCGCTTCACCCGTCGCCTTGGCGATCTTGCGCGCGCTTTCGATCTGCTTTTCCCGTTTCGGATTGTTTCTGGCAGCCATGGATCGCCTCCCTCAATGTCTGATTTTTCGCAAGCTAGCAGAAGATTCTTCGAAAAAATCTCTAAAAGAGCGGTCCGAAGGATTGTTTTGATGCTTTTTTGGCGCTGGAAATGAGAAATTGTAAGAGATTTTCCGCTTTCGTCGCCAAACGAAAGGGAAAGTCCCGTCTCCCGGTTTTTCGTCCCGGCGAACATTTCCACGCTCGCATGAAGAATGGTTGACAGCGTGGCGTCAAAAAGATCATCAAACGCGGTCATCATTCGGATCTTGGGTATCATGTCGGAAAATGCAGCGGGCGCAGTCATCGTCATTTCCAGCCATGTGGTGCGTGGCTCGGTCGGAAACCGGGCAGCCGTCTTTGCATTGGAGACGCTCGGTCATCCGGTCTGGGCCATGCCGACCATCGTGCTGCCCTGGCATCCCGGCCACGGCCGCTCGACGCGGCTAACTTTTGCGGAAACGGATTTCGACGCGGCGATCGACGATCTGATCCGCGCGCCCTGGATCGGCGAAGTCAAGGCGGTGCTTTCGGGCTATTTCGGCAATGCCGCCCAGGCGCGCTCCGTCGCTCGGCTGATCGGTGCGCTCCGGCAAAACAATCCCGAGCTGCTCTATGTCTGCGATCCCGTCATGGGCGATCTCGGCGGCCTTTACGTGCCGGAAGCAACTGCAGAGGCTATTCGCGATCATCTCATTCCGCTTGCCTCGCTCGCGACGCCGAACCGGTACGAGCTTGCATGGCTTTCGGGGGCGGCCCTCGAAGACAACAGTACGATCATGGAGGCGGCGCTCGCGCTCGGACCATCGCGCATGCTCGTCACTTCAGCCGTGCCGATGATGGCGGGCGGTACCGGCAATCTTTATCTTTCCGGTCGCCACGCGCTTCTTGCCGAGCACCGTGTCGTCGAAAACCCGCCCAATGGTCTCGGCGACCTGCTCGCCGCCGTCTTCCTGTCGCGCCTGCTTTCCGGGCTCGAGGACGAAAAGGCGCTGCAGCTTGCCACCGCCAGCGTCTTCGAGGTGCTTGCGCGGGCCGTCAAGCGCGGCAGCAACGAGTTGATGCTGGCAAGCGATGCTTCCAGCCTTTCAACGCCGATGGCCATGGTGCAGATGCGCCGGCTCGTGCACCCGGCGCAGCGGCGGAAAAAGTGACGCATCTGCCAATATGTTCATTTTGCGGTGCAGCAGTTGATCTTGTCGTCCGCGCGCGCTAATCCAGAAGCATGCAGCGTTTTCCAAACCCTCTTCTGGACGGCTATCGCAACTTCATGAACGGGCGCTATTCCGACGCCCGCGACAGGTATCGGCAGCTTGCCGAAAACGGTCAAAGTCCCCATACGCTTGTCATTGCCTGTTCGGATTCTCGCGCGGCACCGGAGCTGATCTTCGATGCCGGCCCGGGCGAGCTCTTCGTCATCCGCAACGTCGCCAACATGGTGCCGCCCTACGAGCCGGATGGCCATTTTCATTCGACGTCGGCCGCACTCGAATTTGCCGTGCAGGTGCTGAAGGTCTCGGATATCGTCGTGATGGGTCACGGCCGCTGCGGTGGCATCCGCGCTGCGCTCGATCCGAATGCCGAGCCATTGTCGCCCGGCGACTTCATCGGCCGCTGGATGTCGCTGGTCAAACCTGCCGCCGAGCAGATCCAGAGCAACGACGTGATGACGGCCGCCGAGCGGCAGACGGCGCTGGAGCGTGTCTCCATCCGCAATTCAATCAACAATCTCAGAAGCTTCCCCGATATCAGGGCTCTCGAGGAAGCGGGAAACCTTCATCTCCACGGCGCCTGGTTCGACATTTCGACCGGCGAACTGTGGGTCATGGACGCCGAGACACGCGACTTCATTCGTCCCGAAATCTAGGGACATGCCGGTTTATCACTTTTTTAAGGATTGTTGTTAAGCTCGCCGTCAATTGGTCGGGTACGACCGAGGTTTTGATCACCGTGGCGATTGGCGATGAAGTTCGAAACCATCAAAAAGGTTATCCTGGCCGCTATCATGCTGCCCTTCGTCTTCATGCTCATCGAAGGCGTCGTCGTCATACGTTCTTCGGTCACACAATACAGGAACCTCGAAAAGGACCGGCAGTTCGCCGATGTGCTTGCCCGTGGCGGGTCCATCGCCGCCACCGAGATCCTGAGTGAAATTGGCGCCACCCGCCGCTACCTCGCACGTCCCAACAGCCGGACTGCCGCCGACATGCTGCAAAGCCGGGTGACGCTCGATCGGGAACGCCGCGCTTTTTATGCCAGCCTGCCCTCCCGCGATGCGCTCGACGAGGGGCTCGTCGGCGAATTATCGATTCTCAGCCTTGCCTACAGCCGCATCATCGCTGCGCGCAGCGCCGTCGATCAGGGGCGTTATACCGGCAGCGATCCCGGTTCCATCTACTGGTATGCGGCTCTCAAGCAGCTTGCTGTCGTCGATGCGCTCTCACCGCTGATCAGTGATCCGGTGCTGCTTGAGAAATCCAACCAGCTGATGGGCATCCTGCTGACCTATTACGGCGAAAGGCTTATTACCGGCGTTGGCACCCGCTACCTCGACCACGGCGTTTCCGCCAGATTGCCGGTAGAGCTCTTCGTGCAGGGCAAGGTCATGCTCGGCGAGGGCATGGATCACATGGTTTTCCATTCTTCCGCGCCGATCGTGCGCGACATCGTTGCCTATCTCGGCCGCAGCGGCCAGGTGAAGGCGAATGCGATCACCGATGCCATTCTCGCCGGATCGCGGCCGACACGGACCGTGCATGACGTCTGGGCCGCCGCGCAGAGCGAACGCATGACCTTCCTGCAGCAGAAGATGATCGAGGCCGCAAAAGATATTCACGAGACCGGCGAAAATCTTTCCATGCGCTCGCACATTCACCTGACGCGGATCCTGGCGCTGTGTGCCGGCCTGCTGATTCTCGCCACATTGGTGATGGTGCTGGCGGCAAAGGGGCTGCGGCTGATCGACCGGCTGACGCAGGATCGGGAGGCGCTGGTGGGCGAGTTGCGTAGCGCCGCCCAGACCGATCTTCTGACCGGTCTTTACAACAGGCGCGGCTTCGAGGTCGCTGCATCCGCGCTTCTGACACAGGCCGAGCATGGATCACGCTGGATTTCCGTTGTGCTCTTCGACCTCGATCATTTCAAAAAGATCAACGATATCAACGGGCATGACGCCGGCGATGCCGTGCTCCGGCAGGTCGCGGGCGTTGCACGTGAGAATTTTCGTTCCTTCGATCTGCTGGTGCGCCATGGCGGCGAGGAGTTCCTGGCGCTTCTGCCGGATTCGACGCCTGACGATGCCGCAATCGTTGGCGAGCGCGTGCGGCTGGCAATCGAGGCGGCGGAAATCCCGTTGCCGAGCGGCGATGTTCTCAAGGTGACGGCGAGTTTCGGGTGCGCCGGACGGCCAAATGAAGCCTCCAACCGGAACTTCGAGGATCTGGTCAAACGTGCCGATCTGGCGCTTTATGCCGCCAAGGCCTCCGGCCGCAACTGCGTCGTCTCGGGACCGACCCTGCCGGCCCCGGCCCAGGAGGAGCGACGCAAGGCGGCATCGGGCGGCGGCTTTGATTTCCGCAAATGAAAAACGCCGCATGTCGCAGCGGCGTTTTCGGGTATGGGTGTCGATGAAGGTTTATCTACCGAGAAGGCCTACCTGCCGTCGATCTCCTGGCCGATATAGGCGATCGCCTGCTGGTAGACGCTGGCGGCGTTCCAGCCCTGGATGGCGACGAAATTGGGCTCTCCAGGCTGGTAGCCGGCGCCGGCGCGCCAGCCATGGCCCTTGAGGAAATTCGCTGTCGAGGCCAGCGCGTCGGCGCGGGAACCGACCATGTCGACGCGGCCGTCGCCGTCGCCGTCGGCGCCGAAGCGCACGACATTGCGCGGCAGAAACTGCGTCTGGCCGATTTCACCATGGGCGGCACCCTTGGCCTGAGGGCTCAGATACCCCTCGGAGACGAGTTGGAGCGCGGCATAGAGCTGGTCGGTGAAATATTCAGAACGGCGGCAGTCATAGGCCAGGGTCGAAACAGCCGACAGCGTATGCTGGTTGCCCATATAGCTGCCAAAACCGGTCTCCATGCCCCAGATCGCAATCAGAGGGCCGGCCGGAACGCCGAAACGACGCTCTATCGAGGCAAAAAGCGCCTGGTTGGCGGCCTTCATGCTGCGGCCGCGGGAGATGACCGTGGCGCCGCCGCGTTTCTGCATGAAAGCGTCGAAGGAGAGCTTGAAGCTCTTCTGGCCGCGGTCGGCGGCGATCGTCGGCTTGTTGTAATTGACGTTGGCGAAGGCGCGGTCGAGGACCGAGCGGCTGACGCCGTTTGCCGCCGCTTCCTGCTTGAAATCGGCGACCCAGGCAGTGAAACCGCTGCTATTATTGCCGCATTGGGCGCTCTGGGCCGCTGCCGGCAGCGCGTGGAGAACGCCGGCTACCGTAAACGCCGCCAGAAGGAATGTTGTCATGCGCATGAGGAACCCCGCTCCGGTCTGCTGAAGCGCGCCGCGGCCGATCGGGACCATGCGACGCGCTTTAAATCTTCGTTCTGTTCATGTCGTTGCCCCAAAACCGCTACACGGTCTCGGGCGGCATAGCTTGGCTTGACGCCGGGCAGAATGCCAGCCGAAGGCGATTTTGTCACGATCACCTTTTAGTAAGCGCTTATGGATAGAGGGCGCCTACGGCTCGGCAAAAAGCCCTGCCTTCATCAGCAGGGCTTTAGCATATTATGGTTTACAAATGGTATCAGGCGGCCTGCTTGCGCGGCTTGACAAGGCCGCGATTGACGAGCAGCTCGGCGATCTGAATGGCGTTCAACGCAGCACCCTTGCGCAGGTTGTCGGAGACTACCCAGATATTGAGGCCGTTTTCGACCGTTGCATCCTCGCGGATGCGCGAGATGTAAGTCGCATCCTCGCCCGCCGATTCATATGGCGTGATGTAGCCGCCGTCCTCGCGCTTGTCGATGACGAGGCAGCCTGGTGCATCGCGCAGGATGTCGCGGGCCTGGTCGGCAGTGATCTCGTTTTCGAATTCGATGTTGACCGATTCCGAATGACCGATGAAAACCGGCACACGCACCGCCGTGCAGGTGACCTTGATCTTCGGGTCGAGCATCTTCTTCGTCTCGGCCAGCACCTTCCATTCTTCCTTGGTGTAGCCGTCCTCCATGAAGACGTCGATGTGCGGGATGACGTTAAAGGCGATACGCTTGGTGAACTTCTTGTTCTCGATCGGATCGGCCACGAAGACGGCGCGCGTCTGGTTGAACAGCTCGTCCATGCCGTCCTTGCCGGCGCCGGAGACCGACTGGTAGGTCGAGATGACGACACGCTTGATCTTGGCGAAGTCGTGCAACGGCTTCAGCGCCACCACCAGCTGGGCGGTCGAGCAATTCGGATTGGCGATGATGTTGCGCTTGGTGAACTGGCTGATGGCATCCGGGTTCACTTCCGGCACGATCAGCGGCACGTCGGCGTCGTAGCGCCAAGCCGAGGAATTGTCGATGACGATGCAGCCCTGCTGGCCGATCTTCGGCGAGAACTTCTTGGAGACCTCGCCGCCGGCCGACATCAGGCAGATGTCGGTATCGGAGAAATCGTAATTCTCCAGATTGGAGACCTTCAGCGTCCGGTCACCGTAGGAAACCTCGGTGCCCTGCGAACGCGAGGAGGCGAGTGCCACGACCTCATCGGCGGGGAAGCCTCGCTCGGAGAGGATGTTGAGCATCTCCCGGCCGACATTTCCGGTCGCTCCCGCAACTGCTACTTTGAAACCCATTTCTCAAGCTCTCTTTCTCTTCTCTCCTCTTGTCCGGTGAGGGGAAAGGCGCGATTAATCGCGTCTTCCTGTCCCCAGCCGAGCCGGGGAGAGAGCGGCAGGCCAGAGACGTCAGACGGTTTTCGTCGTCGTTTTGGCCTTGGTTTTGGCAGAAACCGGAACGGCAATGTCCACCCCGGCAACCCGTGCCCGGTCATTGCATTCGGCAATGGCGTGTTCGTCGCGAACCATGGAGATTCCTTTTCCGATGTTGCTCTTAGAAGGTTTTCCACAGGAGTCAAGGTTTTTGCGCTTAGAGCCCGCAGGCGAAAGCTGCCGCCGCAATACTGCGACGTTTTGTCATGCCGCTGTCATCCTCGGGAGGTATCCCGGCCCGGTTGTTAATGTCTGCAACGAAAACGGGGGTTTTCCATGCGTACGCTTCTTGCCGCCTTTGCGGCCACCACCATCCTTGCGGGCGCCGCTCAGGCGACGACGGTCTATCCGCTTGATCGCGCGACGATTCTTGCCGGTTCACCGTTTGATTTCAAGGTCGAGCTCAACAAGCAGGTCAAGCCTGAAGACGTAAAGATCACGGTCAATGGCCAGGACTACAAGACCGTGCTTGGGGGCGAGGCGCAGTTCGTCGAACTGGAAAAAGGCAAGGATGACAAGGCTCTCGGCTCCGCTATCCTGCTGCGCGGCCTGAAGATTTCCGCTCCGGGCGACTACAGGATCGAAGTCGCGGCCGGAGACGAAACGAAGTCCGTTACTTGGAACGTTTACGAAACAGCAGCCCAGCCGAAGGCCAAGAACATCATTTTCCTGCTGGGTGACGGGCTTTCCGTTGCGCATCGCACCGCTGCCCGCATCATGTCCAAGGGCATGACTGAAGGGAAGGCGAATGGCCGCCTGAATATGGACGATCTCGAGCGTATGGCTTTTATCGGCACGTCGGCGACGAATGCCGTCGATACGGATTCGGCCAACACCATGTCGGCCTACATGACGGGTCACAAGACAGCCGTCAACGCGATCGGCGTTTACGCGGACCGTACGCCGGCCTCGCTTGATGATCCGCGTGTTGAAACCTTCGCAGAAGCCGTTCGCCGCCTGACCAAGAAGTCGATCGGCATCGTTGCAACGGCCGAGGTTGAGGACGCCACGCCGGCGGCGGTTGTTTCCCATACCCGCAACCGCAACGACAAGGCCGACGTCGTCGGCATGCTGCTCGACGTCAAGCCGGAAGTCCTCCTTGGCGGAGGCTCGGCCTATTTCCTTGGCAAGGAAGTCGCCGGCTCCAAGCGTAAGGACAACCAGGACTACATCAAGCAGTTCCAGGATGCCGGCTACAAGCTTGCGACCGACAAGAACGAGCTCGCAGCCAATGCATCGGCTGAAGGCAATCTCCTCGGCCTCTTCCACACCGGCAATATGGACGTCACGCTTGATCGCGAGTTCCTGAAGAAAGGCACCGTCGACAAGTTCCCGAACCAGCCGGGTCTCGTCGCCATGACCAAGGTTGCGCTCGACCGCCTTTCCAAGAATCCTGATGGCTTCTTCCTGATGGTCGAAGGCTCCTCGATCGACAAGATGTCCCATCCGCTCGATTGGGATCGTGCCGTTATCGAAACCATCGAATTCGACCAGGCCATCGGCGTTGCCCGCGAATTCCAGAAGGCCCATCCGGACACGCTGATCGTCGTCACCGGCGACCACACGCATGGCGTATCCATCATCGGCACTGTCGATGATGAAAAGCCCGGCACGGAAATGCGCGAAAAGGTCGGGACCTATGCCGAGGCCGGCTTCCCGAACTACAAGGACGAAAACGGCGACGGCTATCCCGATAAGGTCGACGTCAGCCGCCGGCTGTTCCTGAGCGCCAATAACGGCCCCGATCACTACGAGACCTTCCGTCCGAAGCTCGATGGTCCGTTCGTTCCGGCTGTCCAGAACGAAAAGAAGGAATATGTCGCCAACGAGCAGTATAAGGATGTTCCCGGCGCGGTCTTCGTTCAGGGCAATATCCCGAAGAGCGGCGATAGTGGCGTCCACGCCGTCGACGACGTCGTCCTGCAATCGGCTGGTCCGGGCGCTGAAGGTTTCCACGGTTACATGGAACAGAGCGACGTCTATCGCGTGCTCGCCGACACCTTCGCTCTCGGTGCCAAGCAGACGAACTGATCTCTAGATGCGGATGATTTTAGGCCGGATCGGCCTAAAATCTGAATCCGCATCTAAATCAAAGAAATAGAGCATGATGTCGTCCGAAAACCGCGCACACTTTTCGGCATCATGCTCTGGCCCGGCTAAGCCGCTTGCCGGCCCTGCCTCATTCACCGATCATGGTCCCGGCCGTTCAGCGGCCGGGATTTCATTCTTGGAGATCGCCATGGAAAAGCTCCCTTCGCTGCATCTCAGCCGCCGCGGCCTGATCGGCGCCATCGGTACGCTGGCCTTCGCCGCTTTTGCTCGCCCGAGTTTTGCTGCTGATTCCTTGATTAGCTTCGATGAGCTCTACGGCAAGTTCGGCGTGCTCGGCCTCGAATTCTCCGACAAGGTGAAGCGCCTTGCCGGCAAAGACGTCAGCATGAAAGGTTTCATGGCGCCGCCATTGAAGGCTGAGGCCCAGTTCTTCGTGCTCACCGAGGTGCCGATGTCGCTCTGCCCCTTCTGCTCCTCGGATACGGACTGGCCGGACAATATCGTCGTCGTCTATCTCTTGGAGAAACAGACCTTCGTGCAGCCGCGCCAGACGATCGAAGTGCGCGGCACGCTGGAATACGGTTCGTGGACGGATCCGGACACTGGCTTCGTCAGCCTGTTGCGGATCCGCCAGGCCGAATATTCCGCCGTCTGAACCGATATGCTCTCTCTCGATATCGAAAACCTGACCGTTGCCTTCCCGGGCCTGTCCTCGCCGGCACTGGTGATCAGCCGCCTGTCGATCGATGCAGGCAGCAGGGTCGCCATTACAGGGGCGTCCGGCTCCGGCAAGAGCACCTTCGTCAATATCGTTGCCGGGCTGGAGCGTACACGGCAAGGCCGTATCTGCTGGAACGGTGAGGATATAGCGAGTTTTTCAGAAAGCCGGCGTGACCGGTTCCGTGCCGCCAATATCGGCCTGGTCATGCAGGAGTTCCATCTCTTCCCCGGCCTGTCGGCGCTGGAGAACGTACTCCTGCCGGCGCGGCTTGCCGGCGCTGCCACAGTCGATGTCATCGAGCGGGGTCATGCGCTTTTGGGCACGGTCGGTCTTTCCCGCCCGGGCCAGAAAATCGAGACCATGTCGCGCGGCGAGATGCAGCGTGTGGCGATCGGTCGGGCGCTGCTGCGCAAGCCCGGCGTCATCATCGCCGACGAGCCGACCGCAAGCCTCGATGCCGAAAGCGGCGAGGCGGTCGGCGATCTTCTCCTCGATCTTGCCATTGCCGAAGGCAGCACGCTGATTGTCGTTTCACACGACCAGCGCTTGGCGGGCCGCCTCGACCGGCGCATCACCTTCGGCTCCGGCCGGATCAGCGAAGATTCCGCAGCAGCGGCGGGAGAGGCTGCATGATCCGCTTCATCCTTTCCGATCTTCGTCGCCTCTGGGCGGGATCGCTGGTGGTCGTGCTGCTGGTGGCGCTTGCGACCGCGCTCGGCGTTTGCGTCGTCCTACAGGAGCGGGCGCTTCGTCTTGGCAGCGCGCGCGCCGCTGACAAATTCGATCTTGTCATCGGCGCCGGCGGCAGCGAGACGCAGCTCGTGCTGTCCTCTATCTTCCTGCAGCCCTCGCCCTTGCCGCTGATGCCGGGCGAAGTGCTGGGCAAGCTTGCCGCAGATCCGCGGGTCGATTGGGCAGCCCCGATCGGCTTCGGCGATTCCTTCTCCGGCTATCCGATCATCGGCACAACGATCATGTTGACGCAGAACCTCTCCGGCTTAGCCGAAGGCAAGATTTTCGCGCGCGAGGGCGAGGCGGTGATCGGCGCTGCCGTCAAGCTGTCGCTCGGCGGCGAGATCAAGCCGATGCATGGGTCGCTGGAAGAGGGCGGCGAGACTCATACCGAGCTCGTCTATCACATCGCCGGCCGCTTGCGGCCGACCGGCACCGCCTGGGACCGAGCCATTCTCGTTCCCATCCAAGCCGTCTGGCACATTCATGGCCTGGAGGCGGAGGAACATGAGGAGGACAGTGGGCACGAACATGAAGCGGCGTCCGGAACGGATAGCGTTGAACATGGCCATGAACATGAGAAGGCCGGCGCTGATCACGATGGGCATGGGCATCACGGGAAAGCCGATCCGGATGCCGCACTTGATGAGACCTTGACTGCGGGCGCTCCCGGCCTTCCCGCCATTCTCGTCAAGCCGAAGACAATCGCCGATGCCTACAAGCTGCGGCAGGAATATCGCAGCGGCAATACCGTCGCTGTCTTTCCCGGCGAGGTGCTGACCAATCTCTACGCCACGCTCGGCGATGCCAAGCAGATCCTCGTCGCGGTCGCCTCAGGCGCGCAAGCTCTCGTCGCAGCCTCGCTGGTACTGGTCACGGTCATCCATATCGGCCAGCGCCGCCGCCAGATCGGCGCACTGAGAGCCTTCGGCGCCCCACGTGGCGCGATTTTCGGCATCGTCTGGCTGGAATTCTTCTTCCTGGTGGCGGTTGGCATCGCACTCGGATTCGCGCTCGGTTATACCGCGGCCCTCATCTTGTCTGGCATGTTCTCGCAAACGAGCGGGGTCGCCATGCCGGTCGTCTTCACGCGTGAAGACGCCGGGCTTGCAACAGTGCTGCTTGCCTTTGCCGCAATTCTCGCTGCACTGCCGGCAGTGCTCGCCTATCGGCAATCGCCGGCACAGGCGCTGAGAGCATAACGGATCCACGTCGCAAACCGCAGTGAAACCTGCTTTCAAACCTCCGGCAGCTCAATCGTCACGGACGGCCTGATGTGCGCGAGAACCGCGCCACTCTTAGACTAAAGTCATAATCCCAAAGCATCTCTCTTTTTGATCTGTCGTTTCTGGCACACTCTCGTCAGGCGTGTCGCGGCCAGGGGTATGCTTTGAGGAGAGTAGGTCGCGCGCGTGATCATCACTCTGTGGAGGACAGACAATGGCAAATGTCGCAAGCATCGACGGCGCGAAGGCCGGTCCGATGACCGGCGAGGAGAAGAAGGTCATCTTCGCCTCTTCGCTCGGCACCGTTTTCGAATGGTACGATTTCTATCTCTATGGCTCGCTCGCCACCTATATCGGCGCGACCTATTTCACCCAATATCCCGAGGCAACGCGCAACATCTTCACGCTGCTCGCCTTTGCCGCCGGCTTTCTGGTGCGCCCCTTCGGCGCGCTGGTGTTCGGCCGTCTCGGCGATCTCGTCGGCCGTAAATACACCTTCCTGATGACGATCATGATCATGGGTCTGTCGACCTTTCTCGTCGGCGTCCTGCCGGGTGCCGCCACCATCGGCATCGCAGCCCCGATCATCCTGATCGGGCTGCGCCTGCTCCAGGGTCTGGCGCTGGGCGGTGAATATGGCGGTGCGGCAACCTATGTCGCCGAACATGCGCCGAACGGGCGCCGCGGCTACTTCACCTCATGGATCCAGACGACGGCGACGCTCGGCCTGTTCCTGTCGCTGATCGTCATCGTCCTGGTTCAATATCTGATGGGTGCGGTCCAGTTCGCCGCCTGGGGCTGGCGCATTCCGTTCCTGGTCTCGGTCGTCCTGCTCGGCATTTCCGTCTGGATCCGCCTGAAGATGAACGAATCGCCGGCGTTCCAGCGTATGAAGGCGGAAGGCAAAGGCTCCAAGGCGCCACTGACCGAGGCCTTTGGGACATGGAAAAATGCCAAGATCGCGATCATCGCGCTTCTCGGTGCCACCATGGGCCAGGCGGTCGTCTGGTACGGCGGCCAGTTCTATGCGCTGTTCTTCCTGCAGAACGTGCTGAAGGTGGACTTGTTCTCGGCCAATGTCATGGTCGCCATCGCACTTCTCCTCGGCACGCCGTTCTTCGTCATCTTCGGCGGTCTCTCCGACAAGATCGGCCGCAAGCCGATCATCATGGCAGGCCTTCTCATTGCGGCGGTGACCTATAATCCGCTGTTCAAGGCGATGACCTGGACGGCGAACCCGGCGCTGGCCGAAGCGCAGGCTTCGATCCGGGCAACGGTGACGGCTGATCCGGCCGATTGCAGGTTCCAGTTCAATCCGACCGGTACCGCGAAGTTCACCAGTTCCTGCGACGTGGCAACGGCGTTCCTGACGAGGAATTCGGTCCCTTACGACGTCGTGCCCGGTACCGCCGGACAGCCGGCAACGGTGAAGGTCGGCAACGCGACGATCCCAAGCTTTGACGTCGTCGCTGCCGGCGACAAGGCCAAGGGCATGACCGCCGCCTTCGAAAAGGGCGTCAACATTGCGCTCCATGATGCCGGCTACCCGCTGAACCGCGGCGCCGTCAAGGTGCCGGATGCCAAGCTCGATGCCTTCATCGCAGCCAATCCGGAACTGTCGCTCAATGCCGATGCCGTGCGCGCCGGCGAGAAGGAAACCGTACCAGCGGCCAAGCTGGTCGAGACCAAGCTGCTGACGGCGGATGAGGCCAATGGCGTCACCGACATGGTGGTCTACAACATCGCCAATGGCGGCACTTTCGCCATGGTTGCCGATCCGGCCCGGGTTAACTGGATCGGCACGATCGCCGTGCTGTTCGTCCTCGTCCTCTATGTGACGATGGTCTACGGCCCGATCGCCGCTCTGCTGGTCGAGCTTTTCCCGACCCGCATCCGCTATACTGGCATGTCGCTGCCCTATCACATCGGCAACGGCTGGTTCGGCGGCCTGCTGCCGGCGACAGCCTTCGCGATGAGCGCTGCCGCGGGTGATATCTATTACGGTCTCTGGTACCCGATCGTCTTTGCGTCGATCACGCTGGTGATCGGCCTGATCTTCCTGCCGGAAACGAAGAACAGGGATATCCACGCCATGGATTGAGCGGCGGATTGAGGCCAATCCGCGCTTGAGAAAAAGGCCCGGCGCTCACAAGGCGCCGGGCTTTTCCATATCACGGCGCCGCGCGTCTTTTCGGACGCGCAAAGGACATTTTGAATTGCTGCATGATTTTATCCTTAAATCGATTCCGATTTAAGGAATTATGCAGTGCGAAACAGGCGCTTCGAGAGCGGCCAGCCATCCGGCGCCAGTTTGAAGAGCAAGCCGCAGCGGGCAAAGACGATCGCCGTCAGCAGCGAGAACCAGCCGCCGAAGGCAAGGCCGGCGATCACGTCGCTCGGATAATGGGCGCCGACCATGACACGCGTCATGCCGAGCCAGATGGCGCAGGCGATGAAGGCAACGCGATAGCGCGGAAACAGCAGGGCAAAGGCGGCGAAGAAGGCGCCGACCGTGGTGGAATGGCCGGACGGGAAACTTTCGAAAGCGGAATGGCCAGAAAAGGGCGTGAAGGAAAACATGCCGTAGTCATGGAAATGATCGGGACGCGCCCTGCCGATTGCCCGCTTCAGCAGATTGGCGAGAAGCCCAGAGAAGACAACCGTGATGAAGAGATAGGCGCCGATCCAGCTGACGTAGAGTGCCTGCGCCTTGGAGCGCGCCGTCTTCACAAGCTTGTAGCCTGCCCGGCCCTGAAAGAACAGCAAGATGCTGGTGTAGATCAGCCAAGCGGAATCGCCGAAACCGGTCAGCATCTCGCCGAGGTGCTTCACCGGCGCGGGAGCTTCGCTGGCGCCGATCGGCGCGTCGAAGAGCAGCATGGAGAGGATCACCGCATTGAACGTGATGAAGAGGCAGGCCTGCCAACGCAAAGGCGGCATGCCGGCGCTACTCCGGCGCCAGCGCCTGTTCAGGGAAGCCCAAAATGCCCGCATTCCGTCGTCCGTTCGAATTTGCCCTAAAGTGCCACGACGCGCTAAGGACGCTCTATTATTTTGAATTGGCGCATAATCCATTGGAAGATCGTTTCCAATGTCGAGGTTATACGCTCGTTAAAATCCGGCGCAAAAATACACGAGATTGTGGCCGAGGATAGTCGGTTTGGGATAATTCGACCAAGCCGATGCGGCTCGCGGCCTTGAGAAAAAAGCCCTCCGCAAGAATCCTGCGAAGGGCCAGAACTGTTTCACGTGAAATATCAGGCGGAAAGCGTCTTGAACTCGGCGAGGATCGCATCGCCCATCTCGACGGTGCCGACCTGCCTTGCGCCATCGGCCATGATATCACCGGTGCGGATGCCCTTGTCGAGCACGTTGGCGATCGCCTTTTCCAGATCGTCGGCTTCCTTCACCAGATTGAAGGAGTAACGCAGGCACATGGCAAAGGAGGCGATCATGGCGATCGGATTGGCGATGCCCTTGCCGGCGATATCGGGGGCCGAGCCGTGTACCGGTTCGTAGAGCGCCTTGCGCTTGCCGGTCTTGCCGTCAGGCGCGCCGAGCGAGGCCGACGGCAGCATGCCGAGCGAGCCGGTCAGCATAGCGGCGACGTCGGAGAGCATGTCGCCGAAGAGGTTGTCGGTGACAATCACGTCGAACTGCTTGGGCTGGCGCACCAGCTGCATGCCGCCGGCATCGGCCAGCATGTGTTCGAGCTGGACGTCGGAATATTTCGCCTTGTGCGTCTCTGTTACCACCTGGTTCCAAAGCACGCCCGACTTCATGACGTTGCGCTTTTCCATGGAGCAGACGCGGTTCTGCCGCGTGCGGGCCATTTCGAAGGCGACACCGGCGATGCGCTCGATCTCGTAGGTATCGTAGACCTGCGTGTCGATGCCGCGTTTCTGGCCATTGCCGAGGTCGATGATCTCCTTCGGTTCGCCGAAATAGACGCCGCCCGTCAGCTCGCGGATGATGAGGATGTCGAGGCCTTCGACCAGCTCCGGCTTCAGCGACGAGGCCGCAGAAAGGGCCGGATAGCAGATGGCGGGGCGCAGGTTAGCGAAGAGCTGCAGATCCTTGCGCAGGCGCAGCAGACCGGCTTCCGGGCGCACTTCGTAAGGCACGCTATCCCATTTCGGGCCGCCGACGGCGCCGAAGAGAACGGCATCGGCGGCAAGTGACTTCTGCATGTCGGCTTCCGAGATCGCAGCGCCATGTGCATCATAGGCGCAACCGCCGACAAGGCCTTCGTCGGTGACGAAACCGGCATTCATCGCCTCGTTCATATAGGCGATGATCTTGCGGACCTCGCCCATGGCCTCGGGACCGATGCCGTCACCCGGCAACAGGAAAAGATTGCGCGCTGTCATGAAACCCTCCTGGGAAAAACTAGTTGCGGCTTCTTAGACCCCGGAAATGGGCATTTCAAGCGACGGAAGCGGTGAATCGGTACGCTTCGCTCTGAGCAGCGATGGTTGCTCCTGCGCCTGCAAACGGATTAGAACGGCAGCCCGACCTTTATTTCCCTGGATGGTTCCCATGCCTTTCGCGCCTCTCCATCTCGACACGCCCTTGGTCCAGACGGCACCTGGCTACAGCGTCAGCGGCAAACCGCTCTGGCTGAAGCTCGATGCGCTGCAGCCTTCCGGCAGCTTCAAGCTGCGCGGCGTCGGACGGCTTTGCCAGCACGAGGTGGAAAATGGGGCGCGCGAGATCTTCTGTGCTTCCGGCGGCAATGCCGGCATTGCCGCGGCTTATGCCGGCCGGGCGCTTGGTGTGCCGGTCACGATCGTCGTGCCGGAGACGACGGCGGCCGATGTGCGGCAGACGATTGCCGCGACGGGCGCGAATGTCCTCGTTCACGGTTCGGTTTTCGATGAGGCCAATGCCCATGCAGTCGACCTCGCCCGGAGCCGAAAGGCGACTTATGTTCACCCCTTCGACCATCCGCTTCTGTGGGATGGCCATGCCACGCTGATCGACGAGGTGGTGGCGAAAGGTGCAAAATTCGATTGCGTCGTCACCAGCGTCGGCGGCGGCGGGCTGCTTGCCGGCATTGTCGAGGGGTTGAAGCGCAACGGGCTTTCCGATGTGCCTGTTATCGCCGTCGAAACTGAAGGGGCGGCCTCGCTCCATGCCAGCCTCCAGGCGAGTGAGCGTATCACCCTTCCCGCCATTACCTCGATTGCCAATTCGCTCGGGGCGCGGCAGGTGGCGCAGCATGTCTTCGACCTGCCGAAGCAGCATCCGATCGAAAGTGTTGTCGTCAGCGACGCCGATGCCGTTGCCGCCTGCCTGAAATTTGCCGATGCGCAGCGCATTCTGGTCGAGCCGGCTTGCGGTGCGGCCCTTGCCGTTGCCGATGTGCATGCCGGGCTGCTTCAGCGCTTCGACAATCCGCTTATCGAAGTCTGCGGCGGCATCGGCGTGTCGCTCGAAAAGCTTGAGGCCTGGAAAGAGAAATTTCTCTGATGTGCCGCAAAAGAAAAAGCCGGGCAAAAACCCGGCTTGATCGGCAACCGATTGGAGAGGCTCAGGCTGCCCAGGGATGCGAAGTGGCGTTCTTCTTTTCGAAGCTGTCGATCGCCTTGCCCTTTTCCAAGGTCAGGCCGATATCGTCGAGACCGTTCAGCAGGCAGTGGCGCTTGAATTCGTCGAGATCGAACTTGATCAAGCCACCATCGGGACCGGTGATCTCGAGATTCTCAAGATCGACGGTCAGGATGGCGTTGGAGCCGCGCGAGGCGTCGTCCATCAGCTTGTCGAGATCTTCCTGGCTGACCTTGATCGGCAGGATACCGTTCTTGAAGCAGTTGTTGTAGAAAATGTCGGCGAAGCTGGTCGAGATGACGCAGCGGATGCCGAAATCCAGAAGCGCCCAGGGGGCGTGCTCGCGCGAGGAGCCGCAGCCGAAATTGTCGCCGGCAACGAGGATCTTGGCATCGCGATAGGCCGGCTTGTTCAGCACGAAATCCGGGTTTTCTGAGCCGTCCTCATTGTAGCGCGCTTCCGCGAAGAGGCCGGTGCCGAGGCCGGTGCGCTTGATCGTCTTCAGATAATCCTTCGGAATGATCATGTCGGTGTCGACGTTGACGACCGGCAGCGGCGCTGCAACGCCGGTGAGCTTCACGAATTTATCCATGATCCATGCTCCATTTCAGCAAATCTACTTTCTGAATTTGCATCTAGTCCAGTTTTTCGCCGAAATGAAGGAGAATCTTTCACAGACGGCGGCCACGCGACGTTTCGCGCGATCCGCCGATTGCGCCTGTCCCCTTATTTGGACGGTGCGTTCAGGCCCCAGAGGACGCCGAACGGATCGCGAAGCTGGCCGTAGCGGTCGCCCCAGAACATCAGTTCGACCGGCATGACGACTTCGGCGCCGGCAGCAACCGCGCGATCCCACCAGAAATCGATATCGTCGATAACCAGTTGAATGGCGAAGCCTTCATGGCCTTTGAAAGGATGGCCGTATTCGGGATAGGCATCCGACAGCATGAGGGAGCTGCCGTTGATGTAGAGATGCACATGCATCGTTCGGCCGCTCTCGTCGACCGGCACGAGATATGCCTCTTCGGCGCCGAAAGCCCTCTTGTAGAATTCCGCAGCTTTCACCGCGCCGTCGACCGTCAGATAGGGCAGCAGGCCATTCTTGACCGGTGGCATCTTCGTCGGGTTGCTCTCTGTCGTCGTATCCATGCTCGTCCTCCATACGTTTTTCACGAGCCGGCAGAATGCCTGGCTGTTTCAAGGACGCATGATGGAATCTGGAGCCGACAGTGTCGGTCAAAATTTTTTGGAAAATTCGGTGATCAGAGATCGATGATCGTACCGCGGCCGTCGTTCCACACGCGCATCTCCGGCTTACCATTGTTCGCCTTGGCGCGGACCGGAGCGGGCTTCATCTTCATCGAAAGCGCGCGTCCGACCATGAGCACGGTCAGGATGGCGCCGACGGCGAGCGTCACCGAAAAGGTGAGAAGCAGCATGGCCACGAAAACGGTGGCGCCGGCAAGCATGAGGAAGATGGAACGAATGTTCTGCATGGTTAGAGACCTTTCTTCGGAAAGGAATGTGGTCCTTCTCTTTCCTCTCTGCAAGGCAAGCATGGCTTTTTGTTGTTCTGCTCGATGTTCTGGGGTGGGCTGCTTGCTTCGGCTTTCAAAGCTTGGCACTAATTCGCCATGAGCCGAAACCCCGCGACCCGCTCCGCCCGCCTGCGCCGTTCGGTGCTGAGCGTGCCCGCCATCAATCCCCGCGCCCTCGAAAAAACCCATGCGGTCGATTGCGATGCGGTGATCTTCGATCTCGAGGATTCCGTGGCGCCGGAAAGGAAGGCGGAAGCGCGGGAAAATCTGAGGAATTTCTTTTCGGCTCGGCCGTTCGAAGGCAAGGAACGGATTATCCGCATCAATGACCTGTCGACCAATTTCGGCCTGGCGGACATGGAACTGGTAATCGCGCTCAATCCCGACGCCGTGCTGCTGCCGAAGGTCGACGAACCGCAGGATGTCATGGCGGTCGGCGACCTTCTCTCCGAGGCGGATGCACCGGAAGATCTGCGTATCTGGGCGATGATCGAGACGCCGCGTGGCATCCTGAATGCGGCTGTTATCGCCGAAGCCGGGCGCACGCCGGGCTCGCGGCTCGATTGCCTCGTCGTCGGGCTCAACGACCTGCGCAAGGAAAGCGGCGTGCTGCCGCAGCCGGGGCGGAACTATCTCGTGCCGTGGCTGATGCAGGTCGTCCTTGCGGTCAGCGCCTACGGGCTCGATGCGATTGACAGCGTCTTCAACGATTTCAGGGACGAACAGGGTTTTGATGCCGAATGTCTGCAGGGCCGGGCGATGGGCTTTGCCGGCAAGATGCTGATCCATCCGGCGCAGATCGAGCCCGCCAACCGCCATTTCGGCCCGGATCCGGCAGCGATTGCGGAAGCGGAGGCGATCATATCGGCCTTTGCCGATCCTGCCTCCGATGGGCTGAACGTCATCAATGCAGGCGGGCGGATGGTCGAGCGGTTGCATCTTGTCCAGGCGGAAAGTCTGGTCCATAAAGCCCGCCTGATCGCAGCCCGCCAGGCTGCAGCACGAAAGACGATGTGATGAAACTCTACCGCTTCCTGACCGGTCCCGACGATGCTTCCTTCTGCCACAAGGTCACTGCCGCCCTCAACAAGGGCTGGTCGCTGGAGGGCTCGCCGACCTATGCCTTCAATGCCGCAACCGGCGCGATGCAGTGCGGTCAGGCCGTCGTCAAGCATGTCGAAGGCAAGGATTACCATCCTGAGATGAAGCTCTCCGAGCAGTGAGGCTCAGCGCATAATCCTTTCCGAAAATCGTAATCGATTTTCGGAAAGGATTATGCGTGATTGAAAGTGATGGAGCGTCCTTAGCGCGTCCTTTGGACGCGCGGCGCTCTAGCGCTCGGCGGCTTCCTCGGCGCTTGCCTCGATCCGCTCCATGTCATCGTCGCTCAGCCCGAAATGGTGGCCGATCTCGTGGATCAGGACGTGGGTGATGATATCGCCGAGCGTCTCGTCGTTCTCAGCCCAGTAATCGAGGATGGGGCGGCGGTAGAGGCGGATGCGGTTCGGCATCTCGCCGGTTTCCAGCGTGAAACGTTCGGAAATGCCCCTGCCCTCGAAAAGGCCGAGCAGATCGAAAGGGGTTTCCAGCGCCATGTCCTCGAAAACGTCGTCATCGGGGAAATCTTCGATCTCGATCGTGAGGTTGGTCGTCAGCTGGCGGAATTCATCCGGCAGATGGCTATAGGCCTCCATGGCCAGCGACTCGAAGGTGCTGATCGTCGGCGCATGGCGGTCCCGCCAATCATCGCTCTGGTCTATGCGGGCCATGAATATTCCTTCCTTTGCGGGCCCATATAGAACCTTTATCGCCGATTTTCGAGTGCGGAATCAAAGGCAGGAATAAATTCATAGAAAATGGCCGTTGACTCTTCATTAGCTCTCTGGAATCTATAAGAACATAACAGGAACAAGACGGATCGGAGAACGCCATGGCGCAGCACGCCCTGGCGCGCGAGCGGCTTTTTGCGCTCCGCGAAACCATTGCCCGACTGGAGGGAAGGCCCGCGCCGGCGCTTGCCGCAGCGGAACAGGAAGCCCTGGCAGAAGGACGCAAGACCCGCCAGGAGCGCATTCTGCCGCCCCTCGCGTTTGGGGTGGAGTTTCTCGACGGGGCGCTGGAAGGCGGCCTGCCGCTCGATGCGATCACCGAATTCCGCTCGGCTCTGTCTCGTGATGCAGGTGCTGCAAGCGGGCTGGCGATGGCTGTTGCCGCGCGACTGCAAAAACGGGAAGCGGATGCCGGCCGCCTTCTGCCGTTGCTCTGGATCGGCGATGCCGTCGGCACGCTGGAGGCCGGTCGTCCCTATGCTCCCGGGCTTCGGGATTTCGGGCTGAGCCCGGAGCGATTTCTCCATGCGGCGCCGCGCAAGCTGGACGAGGCGCTCTGGCTGGCGGAGGTGGCAGTGGAAAGCGCTGCCTTCTCGGCCGTCATCTTCGAAGTGCGAGGCAATCCCGCCCATTTCGGCCTGACCGAAAGCCGCAGGCTTAGTCTCAGGGCGCATGCTGCCCGCCGCCCGCTCTTTCTTGTCCGCCAGGCCGGGGCGGAGGAGGCAAGCAGTGCGGCCTTCCGTCTGCATGTCGAACCAGCCCCGTCCGGTCTGCGGCCGTTGCCGGATGGATCGAAACTTTCCGGCAGCATCGGCAATCCGATTTTCCGTCTCACGCTGGAGAAGAGCCGCAATCCGGCCCCGCTCTCCTTTCTTCTGGAGTGGAACCCCCATGAACGCGAATTTCTCCCTATCGCCGAACCAAACCTCGTTCGTCCTCCAGGCGAACAGTCAGCGCATTCTGGCGCTCAGCTTCCCGCATCTGCCAACGGATCGCATCGCCCGCAAGCGATGGGGGCTCTCCTGGCGTTCGAAAGGGCGTCCTGAGACGCCGCCTATCGTCTGTTCCGGCAAGCTCAACAATGCCCTGCGGCTGACGGCACTGGACGAGTTGGCCGAGAGGCTGGGGTTGAGGAAGGAGCTGGGCGTTGCCGAAGCGCGCGCCATGTACCCCATGCTCGAGGTCGCGGAAGAGGATCCGGCGGCCGACCGCCGGTTGCTGGAGGCAATTGCCGACTGGTGCGACCGTTATACGCCGCTGGTGGCGTTCGACGGGAAGGACGGTCTGTTTCTCGACATTAGCGGTTGCGCCCATCTCTTCGGCGGTGAAAAGGCGCTTCTTCGGGATGTGCTGTCGCGGCTTTTTCATATGGGGTTCGATGCGCGGGGCGCGATCTCATCGTCGCCCGGCCTTTCCTGGGCCGCTTCCCGCTTCGGGCAAGGCGGCGTGATCGAGGACGAAGGGACGGAACATGTGCTGATGTCCTTGCCGGTCGCAGCCCTGCGGCTGGAGGGACAAACCGTCGATGCCCTGAACAAGCTCGGTCTGAAATATATCGGCGACGTCATCGATGCACCGCGGGCGCCGCTGACCCGCCGGTTCGGCCCGGAGCTGCTTCTGCGTCTCGACCAGGCGCTGGGACGTGAAGAGGAGCCGGTCTCGCCCCGGCGTCCTGTTGCCAGCCTTTCGGCCGAAAGCCGTCTGATCGAGCCCATCGGGACGGAAGAGCAGATCCTTACCGTCACTAGGCAGGTCGCCTTATCGCTGCAGCCGTCGCTGGAAGCGCGGGGGGCTGGCGGACGGGTGTTCGAACTGGTCCTGTTCCGCGTCGACGGCAGGGTCTTTCGCATCTCCGTCGGCGCTTCGCAGCCGCTTCGCGAACCAAAGTTCATTGCCGGGCTTTTTTCCGAGCGATTGCAGGCGGTCTATGACGATCTCGATGCCGGCTATGGTTTCGAGATCGTGCGGTTGAATGTGTTGCGGCACGATCCCTTCAACGAAGCGCAGGGTGATTTCGAAGGCGACCGGCAGGGAGAGATCTCGCTTTCGGCCTTCGTCGACCGGGTCTCGGCCCGACTTGGTGCGGATTGCCTGCAAAGCTTCCAGCTCCGCGAGAGCCATGTTCCGGAACGCGCCGTCATCACGGTTCCTGTGATGGAGAGCCTTCCCAGGCGGAAGGCCGTGCAGGACATCCAGCTTCCTTTCCGCGAAGAGCGCCCGCTGCGGCTCTTTGCAACGCCGGAGCCCGTCGAGACCATACTTGCCGAAGTGCCCGATGGTCCGCCGCAGATCTTTCGCTGGCGGCGCATGCAGCATCAGGTGGCAAGAAGCGAAGGGCCGGAACGGATTGCCATGGAATGGTGGATCGATGGAAATTACGCCGAGGCGCGTGACTATTTTCGCATCGAGGATGAGACCGGACATCGCTTCTGGATCTATCGGCGGGGCTTTTATGGTCAGGCGCTTGATCCTCGCTGGTTCATGCATGGCGTGTTCGCATGACAACCGCGCGCGCATTCTTCGAGATCGGCACAAGGACGAACTTCTCGTTTCTTGAAGGCGCCTCTGGCCCCGAGGAGATGGTCGTGCAGGCTGCTCGTCTACGGCTCGGCGGTCTCGGCGTTGCGGACCGGAATTCGGTTGCCGGTGTGGTGCGGGCGCATGCGCAGGCGGAGCAGCTTGAGGAGAGATATAAAAACAGGGACGAGATTATAGCCCAAGCGGAGAAGGAAGGAAAAAAGGAGGAGATCCTCGATCCTATCCGGATTCAGCCGGGCGCTCGTCTCGTCTTTTCCGATGGAACGCCTGATATCCTCGCCTATCCCCGGAACCGGCGGGGCTGGGCGAACCTTTGCCGTCTTCTGAGCGCCGGCAACCTGAAAGAAGAAGCGGTCAAGGGAAGCTGCATTCTGACGGAAGCGGAACTCATGGAATGGGGGGATGAGATGATGCTTGCTCTCGTTCCCGATCGCACCCTTGTCGACCGTCAGGCGGGTCAGTCGACGCTGGAAGATTATCTGGAACGGTTCCGCAGACGGTTCCGCAAGGCATTTTTCATGGCGCTGTCGTCAGCCTATGATGGCCGCGACAGGCAGGTCTTTGCGGTGCTTGCCATGCTTGCCGCTCGAAACCGCGTGCCGCTGATTGCAACCAACCAGCCGCTTTACCATCATCCTGAACGGCGGCCGCTTTCGGATATCGTGATCGCGATCCGGGAGCATGTGCAGATATCGCAAGCCGGATTCCTTCTGGCGCCGAATGCCGAGCGTTACCTCAAGGATTCACGTGAAATGACCCGGATCTTCCGGGACTATCCTGGTGCGATCGACAATACGCAGGCCTTTTTCGGCAAATTGACCTTTTCGCTGAAGGAACTGGAGCACAATTATCCGCCGGAAAACGATCCTGGTGAAACGCCGCAGGAGACTCTCGAAAGGCTGACGAGAGCGGGAGCGGCAAGACGCTATCCCAAGGGTATCCCGCCCAAGGTGGCGCCACAGATCGAGTATGAACTCGATCTCATTAAAAAAAAGAAATATGCCTCTTATTTCCTGACGGTTCACAGGATCATCCAGCACGCCCGCTATGAACTTAAGGTCTTGTGCCAGGGGCGCGGATCGGCGGCAAATTCGGTCATCTGTTATTGCCTTGAAATAACGGAAGTCGATCCTCAAAAAAGCACACTGCTCTTCGACCGCTTCATTTCGATGGATCGCGACGAACCGCCGGATATCGATGTCGATTTCGAGCATAACCGGCGCGAAGAGGTCATCCAGTTCATCTATAAAAGATACGGCATAGAACATGCTGGGTTGACGGCGGGGGTGACGACCTACCGTACGCGCTCGGCGGGCCGTGAGGTCTCCAAGGCCTTTGGGCTCTCGGAGGATGTCCAGTCGGCGATCAGCAGCCTCGTCTGGGGCTGGTCGGAGGATAATCTCTCGGAGCGGGACGCGAAGGCGGCGGGTCTCGACGTCAAGGATCCGGTGACCCGAAACGTTCTTCAGTATGCGTCCGAACTTCTCGGCTTCCCGCGCCACCTCACCCAGCATGTCGGCGGCTTCGTCATCACGCGCGATAGGCTCGACGAGGTGGTGCCGATCATGAAGACGGCGATGCCGGATCGGTACATGATCGAGTGGGACAAGGACGACCTCGATAACGTCAAGATCCTCAAGGTGGATGTGCTGGCGCTCGGCATGCTGACCTGTCTGCGGAAGGCCTTTTCGCTGCTTGAATTGCATTACGACGTGAAGAAGACGCTCGCAGACCTCGGCAACAAGGAGCATGGGAACGAAGGCGAGCCGGTTTACGAGATGATGGGCCGGGCCGATACGCTCGGCGTCTTCCAGATCGAAAGCCGGGCGCAGATGAGCATGCTGCCGCGTCTTAAGCCGAAGGTGTTCTACGATCTCGTCATCGAGGTGGCGATCGTGCGGCCAGGACCGATCCAGGGCGATATGGTGCATCCCTATCTGAAGCGCCGGGAGCAGCGGGCCAAAAACATTCCGATCAAATATCCGAGCAAGGAGCTGGAAACGGTTCTGGAAAGAACCCTCGGCGTGCCCTTGTTCCAGGAACAGGCCATGCAGATCGCCATTACCGCCGCCGGCTTCAAACCGGCGGAAGCCGACAAGCTTCGCAGAGCGATGGCGACATTCAAGAGAACGGGTACGATCGGTAACTTCGAAAAGCGGTTCATCGAAGGAATGGTCTCAAAGGACTATGATCCGGAGTTCGCGAAGCAATGCTTCAACCAAATCAAAGGTTTCGGGGAATACGGTTTCCCGGAAAGCCATGCCGCCTCCTTCGCGCTGCTCGTTTATGCTTCCTCATGGCTCAAGGCCTATTATCCCGACATCTTCTGCACGGCGATGCTGAATTCCCAGCCGATGGGATTTTATGCGCCGGCGCAGCTGGTGCGGGACGCACGCGAGCACGGGGTAAAGATCCTGCCGGTCGACATCAATGAATCGAACTGGGATTGCGGTCTGGAAGAGGCTGTCTTCGATCGGAATGCCATCGATTTCCGACATGACAAGATGCGCGAGGTCATCAAGACCCGGCATGCGGTGCGGTTGGGTTTCCGGCAGATCAAGGGCCTTTCGACAGACGATATGGAGCGGCTCGTCAGCAATCGAGGCGAAGGCTACGGTTCGGTACGCGATCTCTGGCTGCGGTCCGGTCTGCAGAAATCCGTCATCGAGCGACTGGCGGATGCCGATGCGTTCCAGTCCCTCAAACTGTCACGACGCGACGCGCTTTGGGCGGTGCGGGCGCTGGATCTGAGGAACGCGGCCGAGGAGCTGCCGCTCTTCGAGCAGGTCCGTCATGTCGACCTCCAGATCGAGCCTGTAGCGAAGCTGCCGGAAATGCTGCCGGGAGAGCAGGTCATCGAGGACTACCGTTATCTCTCACTGTCGCTGAAGGCGCATCCCGTCTCCTTCCTGCGTGAGGAATTGCGCAAGGCGGGTGTGACGCGCAATGTCGATCTGTTGAAGGTCGCGAACGGGCAGAGGGTGACGATTGCGGGCCTCGTGCTGGTGCGCCAGCGACCTGGTTCGGCAAAAGGTGTGATCTTCATGACGCTGGAGGACGAGACCGGGGTGGCCAATGCGATCGTCTGGAACAAGATATTCGACAAATACCGCTCAGTTGTGATGGGCGCCCGGCTGGTGAAAATCCGCGGCAGGCTGCAAAGCCAGAGCGGAGTGATCCATACCGTCGTCGAGCATATCGAGGACATGACGCCGGCGCTTGGTATCCTGCAACGTGAGGCCCGGCGTTTCGGCGTCTGCGAGCGGGCAGACGAGGTGCTGAGGCCGGGTGTCGATCAGCGGCAGAAAAAGGCTGCGAATGCGCAGGAGCGGGCGGAGCTGGAAAAACGGATGGTTGCCACAGGCCGCCATGCCGGCGCGGGGGAAACCGCTGAGGTTATGCCGCGCGGACGCAACTTCCATTGAAGTACGTCGCAGCGATCAGGACCATGCAGGTTGTCTTCATTTGCCTTATGGCGTCATCATCCTGAAACCGCTGCATAATCCCGGACGATATGCATGAGGCCTCATTCGCACACCGTTGTTCAATGCTGCGGACTCGAATTTTTTCTTGACAGCCACCATCTTCTTTAGCAGAAAACACGATAGTCAGTGTCATGTTTGGAATGAAGACGTGCTTGTCTGCAGCTGCAATTATATAACCGATAAGGAAATCCGGGAGGTTATCACCAATCTTCTCGATGAAGATTGTTGGCAGCTTATCGTGCCTGCGAAGGTCTACCACGCCATGGAAAAACGCGGCCGCTGCTGCGGTTGCTTCCCCAACGTCGTCGACATCATTATCCAGACGACGGAGGAATATCACGCCCGTCGCCACTCGACGGAGACCGAAATATTTGATTTCATGTCCCGCTTGAAACAATTCCATGAGGAAAACAGGAGAGCGGACATTGAAAGGCGACAAAAAGGTCATCGAGCGGCTTAACGAGGCGTTGTTCCTCGAACTCGGTGCGGTCAACCAATATTGGGTTCACTATCGTCTTCTTGAGGACTGGGGCTACACCAAGCTCGCCAAGAAGGAGCGCGCCGAATCCATCGAAGAGATGCACCATGCCGACCGGCTAGTTGCACGCATCATCTTCCTCGAAGGCCATCCCAATCTGCAGACCCTCGCACCTCTGCGCATCGGCCAGAACGTCAAGGAAGTTCTAGAAGCCGATCTTGCCGGCGAGTACGACGCCCGCACGGCCTACAAGAAGTCGCGCGATATCTGTCATGACGCCGGCGACTACGTTTCCATGAAACTTTTCGAGGAGCTGCTGGCGGACGAGGAAGGTCATATCGACTTCCTCGAAACACAGATCGACCTGCTCGAGAAAATCGGTGAGAGCAAATACGGCCAGCTCAACGCCGATTCCGCCAACGAAGCCGAATAAGATTCGAACGAGATGCCGGCCGCCGATGGCGGCCGGTGACCCTATTCCTGCTGCCGAGCACAAACGGTAGCAATCATCCAGCGGCAATCAGTCTTCCGATTGAAGTGTTTCCAAGTGCTGGAACTCGGCCACCACCTGGTCATAGACGGCGCGCTTGAAGGGCACGATCAGCTCCGGCAGTTGCTGCATCGGCTTCCATTCCCAGGCATCGAATTCCGGTTCATGGCCGCCAGGCGGCGGGTTGATGGCGATTTCGCTGTCGTCGCCATCGAAGCGGAAAGCGAACCAGCGCTGAGTCTGGCCGCGGAATTTTCCTCTCAGCCCGATGCCGATCAGTGCCGGCGGCAGATCATAGTTGATCCAGTCTCTCGCTTCGGCAAGCAGGGTCACCGTCTTGATGCCGGTCTCCTCGTAAAGCTCGCGGTAGGCGGCGTCCAATGGATCCTCGCCCTTGTCGATGCCCCCCTGCGGCATCTGCCAGAGCTGCGGCGAGCCGTCATATTCGGAATTGCCGTCGGAGATGCGCCGCCCGGCCCAGACGAGGCCATCGCGGTTCAGGATCATCACGCCGACGCAGGGGCGGTAGGGCAGATCCTCGGCTTTCACGGTCGCCTGGCTCATCTTCTTCTCCGTTCTGGGATTCTTCTCAGGGATTCTCTCAAGGATTCCTGGGGTCGTTGGAAAGGGCGGCAACGCCGACAATCTCGATGCCGCGCATCGCAGCCTCCTCGCTCCATTTGGCGATGGCGTCAACGCTCTCATCGAAAGCGGCGGCGACGCCGATCGCCTGGCCGTTCTTGCGGGCAATGCGCTCGAGTTCGTCGAGCTTCTTCAGGACGGCATTGATATCAAGCTGGCCGTCGAGCTGCAGGTCGGCGAAGGCATAGGGCAGTTCGGTTCCCTTGGCGATCGCCGCCGTCTTCGACTGCGCTGATGTGCCATCGTCGAGAAACAGCAACCCGCGCTTGCCGATGTCGCGCATGACAGGCTCCATGGCGGCGGGATCAGACAGGAAACGGCCGCCGAGATAATTCATGACGCCGGTATAGTTGGTGATCTCGCCCATCGCCTTGTGCAGGTTCTCGATGTTGCGGGCGGCCGACTTCGTGGTCAGCAGCGTTTCGGGGCCCGGATCGTTCGCCGGATAATCAAAAGGTTCGAGCGGTACTTGCAAAAGGATCTCGTGACCGCCGCGGCGGGCCTCCTGCATCCAGCGCTGCAGGCTGTTGCCGCTTGCGGCGAAAGCGAAGGTGATCTCTTCCGGCAGTTCGGCGATGGCGCGCTGCGTTCCGGTCTGGCTGAGCCCGAGGCCGCTGACGACGATGGCGATGCGGACGCCGCGCGCGCCGGACGAGGGACGCGCATATTGATCCATCGGCCTCCGGCCATCGGGGCCGACGATCGGCAGCCTGCCAAAAGGCGTCTCTTCGAGCAGCGCATCATTGGGTTGGGCTGCCATGCGCGGATCCTGGCCGATCTGCATGGCGTCGACCAGCACCGGCCCGCCGCCGTC